>DASUPR010000020.1:0-7240 GCA_036281015.1 Pyrinomonadaceae bacterium | reverse complement strand
CTCGCCGCGTACACGAATCATCCGCCCGGAATGGAAGCCGGACTCGAAGCGGTCAACTATTACGATCCGCCGAACCTGACGTATCCGTTCGGCAGTTACATCTGCGTCGTGGACATCGACAAAGGGACCGGCGAGATCAAGATTCGCCGCTTCGTGGCGGTTGATGATTGCGGCAACATCATCAACCCGATGATCGTCGAAGGCCAGATTCACGGCGGCCTGACGATGGGACTCGGTCCCGCGCTCTACGAAGAGATTCAGTACGACGAGAGCGGCAACATCCTGCAAGGCAGTTTCATGAACTACCTGCTGCCGACCGCGGTTGAGACTCCCAAATGGGAAACTGCCAACACCGTAACGCCGTCGCCGCATCATCCGCTCGGCGCGAAAGGTGTCGGTGAGTCGGCGACTGTCGGCGCGCCGGCGGCGATCGTAAACGCGGTAGTCGATGCGCTGTGGCACCTCGGCGTGCGGCACATCGACATCCCGATCACCTCGGCGAAGGTTTGGAAACTGCTGCGCGACGCCGGAGTGCGTGGCTAAAGAAAACCTTTGACAGGATTACAGGACTTACAATGATTACGCCTATCCTGTAAACCCTTGTTAATCCTGTCTACAAAGACCTTGAATATTCAGGATCAATGTAACGACTTGCGTGCGCGGGAAGAGCCTTTTGTTCTTGCCACGGTCGTCGCGTACAAGAATCCTCAATCAGCCAAGCCGGGTTCGAAGGCGATCATCAAAGCAGACGGCTCGATGACGGGCTGGGTCGGCGGCGGCTGTGTGCAACCGATCGTTTTGCGTGAAGCGAAGCTGGCGCTGCAAACCGGCAGGCCCAAGCTTTTGACGATCAGCCCGGACGCGCCGCGTGAAGACTGGAAGGGCGTGCAGTCGTTTCGCATGACGTGCGAAGGCGGTGGCTCGCTGGAGATTTATCTGGAACCTTTCCTGCCAAAACCTCAACTCGTAATTCTCGGGTCATCGCCCGTCGCTGAGACGCTCGCCAAGCTCGGCGCCCTGCTGGAGTTCAAAGTTGTTCCGTTTCCCGATCCAAAGAGCGCTAAAGATCACATCAACGAGAACAGCTACGTTGTAGTGGCTACAATGGGGAACCAGGACGAAGAGGGATTGCTGGCGGTCATCGGCACGAGACCGAAGTATCTGGGTTTGGTGGCGAGTAAGAAGAAGTCGGAAGCGTTGTTTGAATATGTTCGTGGCGTTGGCGCGACCGAAGAAGACATCGCGGCGATCACTTGTCCCGCGGGACTGGAGATCGGCAGCGAGACCTTGCCGGAGATCGCTTTGAGTGTTGCGGCGGAACTCACACGTGTTCGCCGAAAGATCTCGGAGCAACCAATGCCGGAGCCGAGAGTCGAGGTCGCCACCACCGCGGTCGATCCGATCTGCGGCATGACGGTCGACGTCGAGAACGCGAAATACACTTCCGTAGTCGACGGCAAAACGATTTATTTCTGCTGCCTGCGTTGCAAGGAGACGTTTGATCGGCCACCGGTCACACAAATTGGCAGAAGATGAGGAAGTTCATCTCGGGATTGATACTGGGCGCGGGCGCGTCGCAGCGGTTTGGTCCACCGAAACAACTGCTGCCTTTCCGCGGCACGACAATGCTCGGTTGGGTTGTGGACCAGGCGCAACAGGCGGCGGGGCTCGACGAAGTGGTGATCGTGCTCGGTCGCGCCGCGGATGAAGTGCGTGAGCGCGTCGACTTTGGCACGGCACACGTGGTTGAGAACCCGGTCTTCGGCGAGGGTTGTTCGTCTTCGTATCGCGCGGGTATCGGAGCGCTCAATCCGGAAGCGACAGCGATCATGATCATCCTCGGCGACCTTCCGGGAGTCACGCCAGAAATAATTAACCGGCTCGCCGATGAGTGGCGCGGACAGGACGCGCCGATCGCGCTCTGCTCGTATCAAGGCCGCAAGGGCCATCCGATGATCTTCGCGCGACCGATGTTTCCCCAACTCGTGGATCTGCACGGCGATAAAGCCGCGTGGAAGTTGGTCGACGCGAATGCCGCTATGGTCCAGGAAGTTCACTTTAGTTTCCCCTATCCCGATGACATCAACACTCCCGCGGACTTCGAACGCCTGACAACCGGAAAATCAAATTGAGAGACCCAAGTTGAGAGACCAGGTGCGACAGATCCAGCAAATGCTGGAACAACAGGTTTACGTTGCCGATGCGGCAATCGCCACCGCGCTCTATCTTTCGATGGCGCTCGGAAAGCCGCTGCTGGTGGAAGGCCCGGCAGGCGTAGGCAAAACCGAAATCGCCAAGGCGCTAGCAAACGCGCTCCAGACGAAACTGATCCGGCTTCAGTGTTACGAAGGTCTCGACGCGACGACGGCGCTCTACGAATGGAATTACCCGAAACAGTTGCTGCATCTCAAACTCGAAGAGTCATCCGCGGCGTCGGAAGCGGAAAAGGAAGCGATGATTTTCAGCGAAGCGTTTTTGTTGAAGCGCCCGCTGCTGCAGGCGATCACGCAACACGACCGCGCGCCGGTGTTGTTGATTGACGAGATCGATCGCAGCGATGAAGAGTTTGAAGCGTTCCTGCTCGAAGTGCTTTCGGATTTTCAGGTGACGATTCCCGAGATCGGTTCGATCAAGGCGACTCACCGGCCGCACGTGGTGTTGACGTCAAACCGTTCGCGTGATTTGTCCGACGCGTTGAGACGGCGTTGTTTGTATCACTGGATCGATTATCCGTCGCTGGAAAAGGAACTCGAGATCGTGCGGGCAAAGGTGCCGGGGATCGATGCGGGTCTGGCGGCGCGTGTCACTCAGATCATGCAGGCGACGAGAACGATGAGCCTGTCGAAGATTCCCGGTGTTGCGGAGACACTGGATTGGGCCAACGCGCTCGTCGCGCTGCAGGCGCCTGAGTTGAACGAGCAGATCGTTAGCGAAACGCTCGGGTGTTTTCTGAAAGACGAAAGCGACATCGCTACATTTAAAGCAGAGTTGCCACAGATTTGCACGGACTACACGGATGTCTGATTTAGAAGTTGAAAGGCTCGTTGTGTTCTGCCGTGAACTGAGGGCGGACGGAGTGTCTGTGACGCCTGCTGAAGCCGTGACCGCCGCATCAGCAATGCAAGTGATCGACACGACCGATCGCGAAGAGGTCTTTCTCAGTCTGCGCAGCATTCTCACGACGAGCGTCGACGACTTCCCAATCTTCGCGGAAGTATTCAGAAGGTTTTGGAACAGAAAGCACTCACCCAACACCAGCACCGCTGTGCGCGTTAAAACCAGCTCGCCGCGGCAAACTTCGAAAGGACTTGGGTTCTTTCTCGAACACTGGGGCAGTTCGTTCAGCGCCGGCGCTCAACCGGTCAAGGTTCCGGGTGCGAGTGACACTGAGTCGATCACGACGAAAGATTTCAGCGAGTTCACACACGAAGAACTGGAAGAGGTGTCGCGCCTCGCACGCCGGATGGTGCGGCGTTTAGCACGGCGGCCGAGCCGCCGCTGGCGTCCGGTCAGGCGCGGTCACCGCGTGAATCTGCGACGCTCGTTGCGGTTGTCGTTGAAGACCGGCGGTGAATTGATCGAACTGACTTACAAAGAGCGGCGGCCGAAGCGAACCAAGCTCGTCGTGCTTTGCGACGTCTCGGGATCGATGGACCTCTACAGCCGTTTGCTGCTGCAATTTGTTTACGGGCTGCAAAACACTTTCGCGAAAGTGGAATCGTTTGTCTTCGCGACTTCGTTGGCGCGCATCACGGGCGAGTTGAAGAATAAAACTTACAAGAGCGCGCTCGATCGTCTTTCGACGAACGTGCGCGGCTGGTCAGGTGGGACGCGCATCGGCGCGAGTCTCGCGGCGTTCAACGCGCAATGGCTGCGCCGCATCGACAAACGCACGGTCGTCATTATTCTGAGCGACGGCTGGGACACCGGCGAACCGGAACAACTCGTGGAAGCACTCGCACTGTTAAAGCGGCGTGCGGGCCGCGTGATCTGGTTGAACCCGCTGTTGGGCAGGGCAGATTATGCGCCCGTGACGCGTGGCATGCAGGCGGCGTTGCCGTTCGTCAACGTGTTCGCGCCCGCGCACGATCTCGCGAGCTTGCGCGCGTTGGAACCGCACCTGGTCTTATGACTTTGTGCCTTTTGTGCGTCTTTGTGGCTAACTGATGGAAGAACTCTTCGACGACATCGAGAAACTCGCGCGAGCGGAAAAACGTGTCGCCATGGCGACGCTCGTCGCCACGCGCGGCACGAGTCCGAAACGCGAGGGCGCGAAGATGTGGGTCGGCGAAGAAGGCCGCATCCTCGGCTCCGTGACGATCGGCGGCTGCGTTGACGCGCGTGTGATCGCTGAATCGGAACAGGCTCTTTCGTCTTCTCAATCGCGGCTGGTTGAAATGAAGCTCGGCAATGAGGACGCGTGGGAAATCGGATTCTCGTGCGCCGGCGATCTCGACGTTTTGATTGAGCCGGTTGATTTGAGTCGCAGCGATAACGTGTTTGAGTTGTATAGAGCGGTGCGTTCCGCAGTGGACCAGGGAAAGCGCGCTGTGATTGTCACGCCGTTGCGCGAAAGCACGCGCAAGCTGTTGGTCGTCGAGAATGGAGAAAGCTCCGGCTCACTAGGCACGCCCGAGCTCGATCGTGAAGCGCAAACAATTGCGCTTCAACTCATGCGACGCGCGGTGTCAAGCACTGTTTCGCTCGGTCCGGACGGATTGCCTGTCTTCTTCGAAGTGCATGGACCACCGCCGACGTTGATCGTCTTCGGCGCCAGCCACGTCGCGATGCCGCTCGTCTGTCTGGCTCACGATCTCGGACTGAAAACAGTCGTCGTCGATGGCCGCCCACGCTTTGCCACGCGCGAACGTTTTCCCGACGTGGATCAACTGCTGATCGGTATTCCTTCCGAGATCGCCGAGACACTCAGCTACACGTCTTCAACCTTCGTCGTGTTGACGGCGCACGATTACAAGTACGATCTGCCGGTGTTGAAAGTCGTGCTGCCTGCGCGGCCTGCGTATGTCGGATTGTTAGGTAGCAAACGACGCGGTGCGGCGATTAAAGGTTTTTTGCGTGATGGTGGAATCGAGGAGTCGTTGTTGGACCAGCTCCACGTCCCCACCGGATTGGACATCGGCGCTGAAACGGCTGCGGAGATCGCGTTGAGCATTCTCGCGGAAGCCGTCGCGCTCAAATCAGGCGTCAAGTAACCGATTTATCCTCTGATGGTCAGTTCACAAGGAATAATGCCTGCTCTGTACAGCAAAATTCTGCTGGACCACTTTCGCCATCCGCGCAACTACGGCAGCCTCGATGCGCCAGACATCAGTAACGAACAGTTCAATCCTCTTTGCGGCGATCGCATCAGGCTCGAACTAAAGCTCGAAAAAGCAAAAGTGAGCGAGGTTGGTTTCAAAGGTGATGCGTGCGCGATCTGCACAGCAGCCACGTCGCTTCTCACGGAACTAATTCTCGGCAAAGAAATCGAGCAACTCGCGAACATTACCGACGAACGGTTGATCGCGGCCCTCGAAAGCGACATCCAGCCGGCCCGGGTGCAATGTGCCCTGTTGCCCCTGCAAGCCCTCCGCGCGGGTTTGAAGGATTACCAATCTGAACTATAATTCGCCCACTCAGTAACAGAATAAGTTAGAGAGGTATGCCATTATGAAACGCCCGGTCGCCTCTTTCTTTCTCCTGGTCTCTCTGCTTCTACCCACCGTCGCCGGCCAAACGCGGGATCAAGGAGCACGGAAACAATCACCATCGAGGAGCAACACACTCAAGATCTGTCAGGGCGTGGCCCTGCCCGATGGTTACGTAATCGTTGGTTACGTATCGTCGGCGCTGTGTCCGCATGGGGCTTATCTGTTGAAGAAACAGGAGATGGCGCCGCAAAGACAGGAACCGGCGCCGCGTGCGAATACTGCGGCTAGCAGTCGTCCTGAACCGGCGGCGACGCAGGCCACGACCAGGTCGCGCCCGCGCAGGGTAGGGACCGACGGTGAAGTTGCTGCGGCGCCGAGCATGGCCCGGGCGCGTCCGCCCGTGCTTTCGAATGCCGGGTCGATCGCTGTTCCCGTGAGTGCGAGCGCGGGAACTACGCCGACGACTGAAGCAGCGGGTTCCGACGTTGAAGAAGTCTCTGAAGGCGACGTGGTACGTATCGACACCGCGTTCGTCACTGTTCCGGTGAGCGTGCTCGACCGTCAGGGACGGTTCGTTCCGGACCTTATCAAGAAGGATTTTCGCGTGTTCGAGAACGGCGTCGAGCAGCCGATCGCGTTCTTCGAACCGACTGAAAAGCCGTTCACAGTCGCGCTGCTGTTGGACACTTCCGCTTCGACACGTTTTCACTTGTGGGAGATCAAAGAAGCGGCGATCGCGTTTGCGAAACAGTTGCGTCCGCAGGATCGCGTGCTGGTCGTGACGTTTAGCGATGAAGTGTTGTTGCTGACCGAAGCGACGAACGACCTGAACGTCGTCAGCACTGTCATCGACGTTAATACAAACCCGGGCAGTTCGACGCGTCTTTACGATGCGGTCAATCTTGTCGTCAACGAGCGTCTGAACAAGATTCAGGGACGCAAAGCGATCGTGCTTTTCACGGATGGTGTCGACACGTCCAGTTACATCGCCACTTACGAGAGCACGCTACGCGAGGCCGAGGAGTTGGACGCGCTGATCTATCCGATTCAGTACGACACGACGGATTACATGCGCGCGATGCAGGGCGCGGGCAGTGTGACGGTGACGACGACTGTTAACAACGGGCCGTTTGGGGGGAGGAGCTCGTCGCGGCAGGTTTATGGCGTTCCGAACAACGGTCAACAGCTACCCGGCGCGAGGAAAGAAGATTACGACCGGGCGAATGAATACCTGATCGCAATGGCCGAGCGGACAGGCGGACGCCTTCACAAAGCGAACGACATGTCTCAGCTCGCACAGGCCTTCTCGAGCATCGCGGAAGAACTTCGCCGCCAATACAGCATTGGCTATTATCCGCAAAACGGCACCGGCCAATCAGACGCGCGTCGCCAAATCAAAGTCAGCGTCGACCGCTCGAACGTCGCCGTCCGCGCCCGCAACAGCTACCTGCGCCGCAACAGCACAAACGTGGGTCCGTGATAACGCCGAAGGCGTTGGCCAGTTCCCGAACGCCGAAGGCGTTCGCCAGTTTCAGCCCATCTATGAAGTGGTCTCCGGTGTCAAGAGTTTTTTGGGCACACTCTGACCG
>DASUPR010000019.1:0-8246 GCA_036281015.1 Pyrinomonadaceae bacterium | reverse complement strand
GAAGAACTCGACACCCGTTTGCGCCACTTGCGGGCGATAGTCGGCAGCCGGCGATAGTATTCTCGCGAGTATCAAAGTCGTACCAACTCGCCTTCGAGCTCAGCACGCCGAGCGCCACCATTCCGAAGCTATTCGACTCGTCGCAGCGTGTGCAAGCAATTCAGATGAGCTGATGTTAGCCCTCTTAACACGTCAAAGAGATATGTTAAAAACAGAGAGACTTTTTAACACGTTCATTAGTTCGTCGTTTTATCGTTGCGCGCCTACAGCTCGCGTTCGTTTTTCCGGTCTTCCATTAGTGCTTTGAGGAGGCCTTTGCCTTTTAACTTACCTCTAATGCTGTGCACGTACTCGCGCGTTATTGGCGGGAGAATGATCTCCTGAGGCTTGCTTATTCCCAGCGGTTTCAATCTGTGTTTCCGCTGGTGTGCGACCTGTGGTTGTTTCCGCTTTTTTCATACTCTCCTTGCTATCAAACAGTTGAGAGTACGTAGTTATATCACGACTTGCGGCGGCGGCCGCGGTAGCGGACCTTGCCGGGGAGGCGCGAGGGGAGATCGAGGTTGTCGTCAACAATGTCTTCGAGATGGACTGCCGCGACGCGCGCGTAAGCGAGGAGGGTCATCAACGTCGGTTCGCGTTCGTCGTTTTCGTATTGAGAAATGCGGCCGTAGTGCATGCTGTCTTCCAGGCCCAGGCGGATGAGCATCTGTGTTTGTGAGAGTTCGAGTGCCTCACGGATTTGACGCAGTTTACTTGCCAGCCGCTGCGGGCGCGGACGCGGGTTTCCCATCAGACTTGACCTCCTGACGGACAACCACGACGCCTCGACAGAGAACCACCTGGTCCTAACAGACGACGTCTTAACGGACGACCACTACGTCCTCGCGGACAACCATCACGCCCCGGCAGATAACCACTACCCACCGACAAACGCGTGCGAAGATTTTGCTTGCCACGACTCCCAGATGGGAGTAGTATCAGCGCGCTTTCGATTTTCGCCGCTTCCATAATCCTGTCATGGATAGCGACGATGCTCATCACTCGTCAGTGTGGGAGCTTGAGCTGCGCATGGGCGGCTTGAATGTCAAAGACGAGTGCAATCGTAAAGCGTCAGAAGAAAATCGTAAATAGAAAAGATTGACTTTGGGCACCTGGTGCGGGCCAGGTGGAGTCCGCAGAGGCGCGCGACCCCTGCTTCTGCGGACTCGGGGGTACCATGAAGGCCGAAGAACTTATCGAGCGAAATCCCGAAAAGATGGGCGGAGTGGCCGTGTTCACGGGGACGCGCGTGCCGGTCGAGTTTCTGTTTCAGTTTCTGGAAGACGATCAGACGTTGGAAACTTTCCTGGACCAGTTTCCGAGTGTCAGCCGCGCTCAGGCCCGCAGCGTACTGGGCGCGTCGCGCGATCTGCTGCTGAGTTCGTAATGAAGCCTAAAACTGTGGTAGCTTGCTCCACATGCAGGCACCGACTTACGCCGACATTTTAGCAGCGCGCGAATTCATCTCGGCTTACTTACCGAAGACGTCGCTCGTTCGCAGCCACAAGCTTTCTGAAGCACTCGGCTGCGACTACTATCTCAAGTTAGAAAACCTGCAACCGGTCGGCGCGTTCAAGGTCCGCGGCGGCGTAAATCTCGTGGGCCATGCCGCACGCGAAGGCCGTAACGAAACCATCGTTACTGCTTCAACCGGCAACCACGGCCAGTCGATCGGCTACGCCGGACGGCTCTTCAACACGCACGTCATCGTCTACGCGCCTGCCGAAAACGTAAACCAGGCAAAACTCCAGGCCATGCGCGAACTCGGCGCGGAAGTCCGTCTTCACGGACGCGACTTCGACGAAGCACGCCTCGAAACAGAGCGCGTCGCCAACGCCGAAGGCTTTCGTTATGTTCACTCAGCCAACGAGCCGCTCCTGATCTCAGGCGTCGGCACGATCGGTTTGGAGATCTTCGAAGACCTGCCGGATGTGGACGTGATTATCGCCCCTGCCGGCGGCGGAAGTTGCGCGTCGGGCAACTGCATCGTCGCTCGTGAGCGGAACCCGAACGTGAAAGTGATCGCGGTTCAATCGGAAGCGGCGCCCGCGATGTGGCACGCGTGGCGCAATCGCAATCTCGATCCGTATCCCACAATGAAAACCGAGCACGAAGGGCTCGCCACGCGCGTTCCGTTCGAGCTCCCCAGCCAAATCCTCTGGCAACTGCTCTGCGATTTTGTTCTCGTTTCCGACGAACAGATCAACGACGCCGTTCGCATACTCGCGCGCGACGCCAAGCAATTGGTCGAAGGCGCCGGAGCCGCTTCACTCGCCGCCGCGTTCAAATTGCGCGACCAGTTAAGGGGAAAAAAAGTCGTCGGCGTCGTCAGCGGCGGGAACCTGCCGTTGACCCGTTTCGCCCAACTACTAGCGTAGTTCGTACAAAACTTTACCAACTATTCATTGACTTACGCCGAAATGGGGCGTAAAAGTACGCTCACAGTCACTAACGACAGAAACTCCCCGCCCATCTGCGGCGCCTCCGTTAGCTGGCGATACCTTCAACCATAGATTAAAAGGAGAACCGAGATGGCTAGATCCCGTAGCTGGTTAATCGCTCTTGTAGTGTTCGCTTTCCTGGTTAGTGGCTCGCTCGTGGCGCCAAGCCTCGCTGACAATGGGCCCAATCATCGAGTCCGAAATCAACGTTTCGGAGTTTCTGGCGGCAACGTCAACGACGCGACGCGCAGGTTCTGTTGCAGCGGCACTCTCGGAGCGCTCGTCACCGACGGAACCAACCAATACATCCTCAGCAACAATCACGTGCTCGCACGCGGCGATCAGGCTGTCGCCGGTGAGGACGTTTCGCAACCCGGATTGATCGACAGCAACTGCAACATCGCCACGGTCGTTGCCGACTTCACGATCGCTTCGCCACTCGGCTCGAACGTCGACGCGGCCATCGCGCAACTCCGACCAGGAACGATGGATTCCTCCGGTTTCATTGAAGACATCGGCGTGCCAAGCAGCACAGTGGTCGCTCCCACTGTCGGGATGTCGGTTGCAAAGAGTGGACGCACGACCGGCTTTACTACCGGAACGATCGGCTCAATCAACACGAGCGTCAACGTGCAGTACACGGCGAGCTGTGGCGGCGGTAAGAAGTTCACCGTTCCTTTTACAGGTCAAGTCGTAATCAACAGCAGCACCTTCAGCGCCGGTGGTGATTCCGGCTCGCTCATCGTGACCAACAACTCAGCGCACAATCCGGTGGCCTTGTTGTTTGCCGGAAGCAGCAGCGCAACGATCGGCAATCCAGCCACGCTGGTTTTGACGAGATTGAGCACGGTTCTGGGAAGGAGCTTGAGTTTTGTCGGCAGTGGCGGCGGCAACAGCCCGACGTCTCAAAACGGAAAATCCGAAAAGGAACCATTCGTTCGTGGTTTTGGAGGAGCCATGCCGCAACTACCCTGGCAAGCTTCGGATCGTGCTTCAGCGGTGCTCGAAACGCATCGTGCTAATTTGATGGCCACGCCTGGTGTGATTGGCGCAGGTGTTGGCGCGACATCAGAGAACGACAGCGAACCGGCGATCGTGGTTTACGTCGACCGCACGTCCGGCAACCGGCCGATGTTTGCGCCGGCGTTGGACGGCGTTGCAGTTCGCGTGGTCCACACCGATCCGTTCGTCGCTTTCTAATTCTGCTTCCATCGCTGGGGCTAGCGTGTTCGTTAGCCCCAGCGTCTGACCCTCACGTTTCGCGGCATTCGCAGTTTGGGATGAAGTGCTTTTCGGCATAAGATTCGGTTCATGGAACTTCCTGTGAATCCGACGATTTTGCCGATGCTGGCGAAGCGTGTCTCGGAATTGCCGCGCGGCGGTGAGTGGATTTTTGAGCCGAAGTGGGATGGATTTCGTGCGCTCGTTTTTCGCGACGGCGATGAAATTATGATTCAGAGCCGTGATGAGAAACCGCTCAACCGTTACTTTCCTGAGTTGGTTGAGACTTTGAAAGCCCAACTGCCGAAGCGTTGCGTGCTCGACGGCGAGGTCGTGGTCGCAAAGGACGGCGCGCTCGATTTCGACGCGTTGCAGCTTCGCATTCACCCGGCTGAGTCGCGCATCAAACTGCTTTCCCAACAGATACCCGCCTCGATTGTTTTCTTTGATCTGCTCTCGGATGGGCGAAGAGATCTGCGCGATCAGCGTTTTGATAAACGGCGGCAACATTTGGAGTCGTTGCTTGCGTCTGTGAGTCCGCCGTTGCACGTGACGCCGGTGACGACAGATTTTGAGACGGCGTCGGATTGGTTTCGACGTTTTGAAGGCGCCGGTTTGGATGGCGTGGTGGCGAAGCCGATCGCGGGAACGTATGAACCGAACAAGCGCGTGATGCTGAAGGTGAAGCATGAGCGCGATTGCGATTGTGTGGTGGCGGGATTTCGTTGGCACAAGAAGGGCGAGCGCACGCGAATTGGATCGCTGTTGTTGGGTTTGTTTGACGAGAAGGGGTTTCTGCATCACGTCGGTGTGTGTGCGAGTTTCAAGGATGAGAAGCGGATTGAGTTGGTTGAGTTTCTGAAGCCGTATCGGAAGGATGCTTTGGACGATCATCCGTGGAAGGCGTGGGCCATGGGTGAGATGGATGGCGGGCGCCGGATTCCGGGTGCGCAGAGCCGTTGGAGTGCGGGCAAGGATCTGTCGTGGGAACCTTTACGACCGGAACTTGTGGCTGAAGTCGCATACGAACACATGCAAGGGGATCGCTTTCGTCACACGGCCCAATTCCGCCGCTGGCGCACCGATAAGAAACCGGTCGATTGTACGTACGAGCAACTCGAGGTCGTACCGCCTTATGAGATCAAACAGATCTTTGGAGGTTAGTGTGAGTTTAGGGCCAAGCCCGAACCAGGGGCGTAGCCCGTAGCTTTTCCAATTGCCTCCGGCGGGCGTAGCCTCGCCGGAAGGTTAAAAAAGTAAAGTTGCTATGCCCCGTTAGCCTGAGGGGCCCTTCGAGGCGCGCCACTCGCGGGTGGGGTCGTCGTCGGGGTCGGGGGTTGATTGAGGGGGGCGCAGATCCTCGGGGATGTTGCGCAGGTTTACTCGGATTCGGGTCCAGGTTGAGGAACGGCCGCGCATCGCGTCGACCAGCACGTCATCGGCCGCCAGGTACTTTACGATTTTCCGGTGATTGCGTTTCCATCGTTCCAATCCCGCCAAAGCTGCTTCTTTGTTCGGCGAGTTGGCGATAACGATGAGCGGCATACGCGTCCGAGCCGGCTTTTTCTTTGCCGCGGAGCGCGCGCGGGAGGGAGCGACGCGTGGGGCTTCGCCCTCCATCTTCTGAAAGTGCGGAGGCCAGGGCGCGTCGCCAAGTCCGGCGGCTTCGTCGCGCGCCGAGAGTTCGAGTAGCTGGTCCAAAGAGCCCGCATGAAGATCCATCTCCGCATGCGCGTCACCCAACTCCGCAAGCCGCGGCGGCGCCGTCAACACATTGAAGTCCGCCGGATCGCAAGTCTCAACTTCCTCCCAACGCAACGGCATCGACACACGCGCATCAGGCAGCGGCCGCACTGAATACGCCGAACACGTCGTGCGATCCTTCGCGTTCTGGTTGTAATCCAGAAACACTCCATGCCGCTCTTCTTTCCACCACTTCGACGTCGCCAACTTCGGCACACGCCGCTCAATCTCACGCGAAAGCGCAACCGCCGCCCGCCGCACCTCACTAAACGTCCAACGCTGCTCGATGCGCACGTTCACATGCATCCCACGCGAGCCACTCGTTTTGGGCCAACCACGCAACCCCATCTCCTGCAGCAACGCGTTCACTTCCAAAGCAACAACACGAACGTCCTCCCAACTAACACCCGGATTCGGATCGAGATCCACACGCAACTCGTTCGGATGGTCCAGGTCATTCGCGCGCACCGCATGCGGATGCAACTCAATGCATCCAAGATTCACCACCCACGCCAACCCAGCCGCATCGTCAACCACAACCTCTTCAGCAAACCGGCCCGACGGAAACGACAGAGTCACAGTGCGTAACCACTCCGGCCGGTTATCAGGCGCACGTTTCTGATAAAACGCCTCACCTTCAGCGCCGTTGACGTAACGCTTCAACACGATCGGACGATCGCGAATCCCCGCGAGCGCGCCTGGCGCAACGGAAAGGTAATAACGCACGAGCTCGAGCTTCGTGAGTTTGATCTGTTTGGAGAAGTAGAGCTTGTCCGGATTGCTGACGCGCACGTCGTGCCCGTCAATCGTGAGGATCTCTGCTGTGTCTTTCTTGGCCACGGAATGAACGGATTATAGTGGCTTCGCCATGTTGATGAAATGGCACGGCTGCTTCGTCGGGACGTCCGGCGGAAACGGCGTCGTACCGTTCTCAACATACCCGCGGTGCGCATAAAACGCCGGCAACTCACTGCGCAGATTAACAATCAGGATGTCCATGAAACGCGCCCCGCGCTCACGGCAATACTCTTCACCCGCACTCATCAACCGCGAACCGAGCCCGCTTTGCTGGCGCGACGGATCGACCGACAACAGCCCGAGGTAAGCACGCTCACCACGCGGTTCGATGTAAACACAACCTCGCAAACCGTCCTCGTCCGGCGCGACCAAAAACGCGCCCTTCGTGAGCAAACCATGAACCTCGTCGAGCGTGATGCGGTTGCCGTCGATAAAGAACCCCTCGGCAATGCGAAAAGCGGCATTGATTACCGCGGTGATCTGTTCCGCGTCGGCGGAGCTGGCGATGCGAATTTCACTCATGACGAAGTTGAAGTGGACCAGTCCAATGATAGAATGCGCGCCGCAATTCTGGAGTAGACTTCAAACTCGATCAAGTGAAGAACTCATGACGCAAGCACCCGAAGCTCGCTCCGGACTCGATCCGTGGCGCATCGCCGAACTTCCGCCCGCGCCACGGCCGAAAGGTCTCGGTTGGTTCAGCGCGCTCGGTCCCGGCGTGATCGCACTCGGCGTTTCGATCGGCAGCGGCGAGTTTCTGCTCGGCCCCGCGGCGTTTGTGAAGTACGGCCTCGCGATGTTGTGGGTCGTTGGCGTCGCGGCGCTGTTGCAGACGTTATTGAACGTCGAATTGATGCGCTACACACTGGCCACAGGGGAACCAGCGGTCACCGGATTCATGCGCACGCGGCCACACTCAACTTTCTGGGCGTGGTTCTACGCGATCCTCTATTTCCTGCAAATGGGCTGGCCGGGTTGGGCGGGCGCTGCCGCGGGCGCGGTGTTCTTCCTGTTTGCGAAGCGGCTGCCAGTCGCCGCGGAAGGTGGAACCGTCTACGCGATCGGCGTTGGGCTCTTTCTCTTATGCGCTCTGATCCTGACGTTCGGCAGGCGAATCGAACGAACGCTCGAGTTTCTCAACTGGATCATGGTCAGCGTCATCCTCGGCGGCCTCGGCATTCTGGCTGTGCTCTTCGTTCCTTTACCAACATGGCTCGCGGCAGTTGCAGGTTTCGCCGGTTACGACCTCCAGCGTGGCGCGTTTAATTTCGTTCCTCCCGGCGCCGACTTCTTTTTGCTCGGCGCGTTTGCGGCTTATTGCGGCGGTGGTGGCGTCGCGAATCTCACGTTAACTAATTGGGCGCGAGACAAGGGCTACGGCATGAGCAGCATTGTCGGATTTATTCCCGCGGCAGTGGGCGGAAAGAAAGTCGCACTCGCACACTCGGGCGCTGTTTTCAAACCGGATGCGGCCAGTCTCGCGAACTGGCGCGGTTGGTGGCGCATCGTGCGCGTGGATCAGTGGGGTGTTTATTTCATCGGCGCGATCCTGGGCATGGTCTTGCCCGCAGTGCTTTACGTTACGTTCGTTCCTTCGGGCAGCGACATTCGCGGACTCGGAATCGCAGCCGCGTTGGCGCAGTCGGTGGCCACGCAGAAGGGCGCAATTTTCGGCGGGGTGATTGCAATTCTCGGCGTCTGGCTGCTGTTCAAGACTCAGTTGGACATTCTCGAAGCCATGACGCGTGCGATCACTGACATTCTCTGGACGGGCAGCAGTCGCATTCGCGCGTGGCGCGGCGGCGATGTGCGCGTGGTTTACTACACAGTGCTCGTAGTGATTACTGCGTGGGGCATCATCGCGTTGCGCTTAACGCAACCGATCATCCTGCTCGCGCTCAGCGCCAACATGGCCGGCATCGTCTTCATCATCAGTTCGCTGCACTTGCTCTACGTTAACACCCGATTGCTTCCAGTCGAGTTGCGTCCGCCGCTGTGGCG
>DASUPR010000018.1:0-14734 GCA_036281015.1 Pyrinomonadaceae bacterium | reverse complement strand
GAGATGGAGACGATCACGAGCCGTCTCAGACAGCAGTATCCGGAGACGAACAACCGCCGCTTCAACAAGGTCCTCTCACTTCACGAACATCTCATTGGTGATTCCAAGACCATGCTGTGGCTGTTGTTTGGTGCGGTGATGTTTGTGCTGCTGATTGCCTGCGCAAACGTGGCCAATCTTCTGCTAGCGAGTGCAGCTTCGCGCAGCAAGGAGATGGCGATCCGCAGCGCGCTCGGCGCGTCGCGCTGGCGCGTGATCCGGCAACTCCTGACCGAGAGCGCAATACTCGCGCTGGCCGGCGGCGCGCTCGGGCTGTTCCTATCGAGTTACGGCGTGAAGGCGATTACAAAACTTCTACCGCAGGAGTTTCCACGCGTCAGCGAGATCGGCATGGACTGGCGTGTGTTTGGTTTCACGCTCGGCGCGTCGTTGCTCACCGGATTCATTTTTGGTTTTGCGCCCGCGTTGCAGATCTCCCGCACTGACGTTCAGGAAGCGATGAAGGAGAACGCGCGCGGCACCGCAGGCAGCTCTCGTCACACTCGTCTACGTCATGCATTGATCGTCGCGGAAGTCGCGTTGTCGGTCGTGTTGCTCGCCGGTGCGGGACTGCTGTTCCGCAGTTTTATGCACTTGCAGGCAGTAGACGCGGGCTTCACGCCGCAACAGGTGTTGACCGCCCGCCTCTCGCCCGCTGGCCCACAGTTTGACGAAGATTCCGACGTCGTTACTTTTTACGAACAGGTGTTGGACCGTGCTCGCACGATTCCCGGCGTTGATAGCGTGGGCATGATCAATACGTTGCCGCTCAGCGGTGGTCCAACCATCGCCTTCCGCGTCGAAGGACGTCCGATTCTCACGGTAGACAAGTGGGTACCGACGAACATGCGCAGCGTTAGTCCTGATTACTTCCGCGCCATGAACATTCCGGTGCTGCAAGGCCGTGCGTTCACGCCGGATGACCGCGCCGGCGCGCCGCGAAAGCTGATGATCAATCGGGCGTTGGCCAGGCGCGATTTTCAGAATGAAGATCCGGTTGGAAAAAGGATCACGTTGGGTAATACCGACGAGAACAACCAGCCGATCTGGTTCGAAATAATCGGCGTGACCGCAAACGTCCGCAGTCAGGAGCTGCGGGAAGAAGCGCCTCCCGAACTCTACTTCTCGGCCAAACAGATTCCGTTTCAAAACATGGCCATCGTCGTACGTTCGACGATCGAGCCGGAAAGCGTAGCGCCGGCGTTGCGGCAGGCTGTCGCGGAAGTCGATCGCACGGTGCCGGTCGCTCAGGTGCAAACGATGGAACACATCGTGAGCGCGTCGGTGACGCAGCCGCGGTTCAACCTGTTTCTCGTTGGTCTTTTCGGTGGGATTGCATTGCTTTTATCCGCGGCGGGGATTTACGGCGTCACGTCTTACACCGTCACGCAACGCACACATGAGCTCGGAATTCGACTCGCGCTCGGCGCGCAAGTCAGCGACGTGTTAAAGCTCGTGTTGGGCCAGGGCATGGCTGTGATCGCCATCGGTCTCGCGCTCGGACTCGCTGCGTCGTTTGCTCTGCTGCGATTGATGAGAAGTCTGCTCTTCGGTGTTGGTGAAAACGATCCACTCACATTTGTCGCGATCACTTTGGTGCTGTTGTTCGTCGCGTTGCTTGCTTGTTACGTGCCTGCGCGCCGGGCGACGAAAGTCGATCCGCTGATTGCTCTGAGGTACGAATGATGGACTCTGCCCTGAAGGATCTTCAGTTCGCTTTCCGCAGCTTGATCAAGCGGCCCGGTTTCACTGCCGTGGCAGTCATCACGTTGATGCTGGCTATCGGTGTGAACACGACGATCTTCAGCGTCGTCAACGCGGTGCTGTTGAGAGCGTTGCCGTTTCACGATCCCGCGCAACTCGTCGCGGTTCAGAAGTCCGCGGGCGACGAGGGGTTACCCGGCATCGCCGCGTATCAATATCTCGCGTGGCGTGAAAAGCAAACGAGCCTCGAGAATCTCGGCGCTTACACGGACAACACTTTTAATCTCACGGGCCAGGGAGAACCCGAACGCATCTCGTGCGCGCAGGTCTCGGCAAGTGTCTTTACGACGCTCGGCGTGCAACCGGTCAGAGGGCGCGTCTTTCTGGAAGAAGAAGACAAGCCACGCGCGAACAACGTCGCGATCGTGAGCGAGAAGCTTTGGCGGGCGCGTTACGGCGGTAGCGAGTCGATTCTCAACAGCACGCTCACGCTCGACGACAAGCTCTACACGATTGTGGGCGTGCTGCCCGCGGGTTTTCGCTTTCCCGGTGAGTTTGACGTCTGGTTGACGCTCGCACTCGATCCCGCGAAAGAGTTCGGCGATTTCTTTTCCCTCATTGAAGTAGTCGGGCGCGTCAAACAGGGCGGAAACCTGGACCAGGCGCAAAGCGAGTTGAGATTGCTCGCACGTAACGCGTCGGAGCAGGGCGCGGCACAAGGCAAAGAACCTTTGCCGCTCGCGGTTGTTGAAATCGTGCCGTTGCAGCAACAACTCGTCGCGGGCGCGCGCCTGACGGTCCTGGTTCTGTGGGGCGCGGTCGGTTTGGTGATGCTGATCGCGTGCGTCAACGTCGCAGGTTTGATGATCTCGCGGACGCTCGCACGCCAACGCGAGATGGCCGTGCGTGCCGCGGTCGGCGCGCGCCGTTGGCAACTGATTCGACAACTACTCACCGAAAGCGTCGTGCTTGGTCTCGCCGGCGGCGTCCTCGGTCTCTTGATCGCGGTCTGGTCCACGCGAGCGATCGGATCGCTCGTGCCTGACAACTTTGCCACGACGGTTTACGACCTCAGCAGTATTCCGATCGACTGGCGCGTGTTTGCTTTCACTCTCGCGCTCTCAGTGGTGACCGGGATCGTTTTTGGACTCGCGCCCGCGCTTACAGCCTCGAAACCCGATCTGATTCAGACGCTGCGTAACAGCCGTGCGGCGGGTTTGATGAGTTTTGGCCTGCGCAGCTTTCGCGGTTGGCTCGTGGTCGCGGAACTGGCGCTCGCGATGGTCCTGCTCGTCGCCGCAGGATTACTCGTGCGCAGCTTCAACAAGCTCACGGCAATCGATCTCGGTTTCGATCGCGAGAACGTGTTGACAACAAAAATCAGTCTGCCGCGTTCGAAGTACAAAGAACGCGCACAGTCACTCGCGTTTCAACAGGAACTGCTGCAAAAGGTCAAAGCACTGCCGGGCGTGCAAGCCGCGGGCGCGATCAACCACACACCGCTCAAAGGCTTTGGCATGATCGTGTTCACCGAGATCGAAGGGCAGCCGCCACCGGAGAAAAATGATCCGCCAATCGGCGCGGGCGTGGTCTCGCCTGAATACTTTCAGACACTGAAGATTCCCCTGTTGAACGGGCGGCATCTCGACGCGCGTGATGGACCAGGACAGCAAAAAGTCGCGCTTGTGAACCAGGCCTTTGCGCAGCGTTTCTTTCCGCAAGGCGACGTGCTCGGCAAACGTCTCGGGTTTGCGTGTGAAGAGTCCGAAAGATTATGCCGAACAATCGTCGGCGTAGTCGGAAACATTCGGCAGGAAAGTCTCACCGACGAGGTTGCTTCTGAGCTTTACGTGCCGGATGCGCAAATGCCGATGAACAGCATGACGCTGTTCGTGCGCACGTCTTCCGATCCGCTTTCGCTGGTCGCGGCAGTGCGCAGCCAGGTTTCGGCGATCGACAAGAGCCAGCCGATTTATGACGTCAAGACGTTGGACCAGCGCGTTTCCGACGCGACTGCGGTCTCGCGTTCGCTAACCGTGCTGTTTTCGACGTTCGCTTTGCTCGCGCTGGTGCTCGGCGCAGTCGGCATCTACGGCATCGTTTCTTACGCTGTCACGCAGCGCACGCAGGAGATTGGAATCCGCATGGCGCTCGGCGCGACGGCGAGAGACATACTGCAACTGATCGTCAAGCACGGGCTCGTGCTTGTGCTGACCGGTGTCGTGATCGGAATCGCGGGCGCGCTCGCGTTGACTCGCTTTCTCGCGACACTTCTTTTCGGTATCACCCCAACCGACACCCTGACTTTTGTCGTCGTCGCCGCGATCTTTTTCCTGATCGCGATGTTTGCATCGCTGGTTCCAGCGCGGCGCGCGACGAAAGTGGATCCACTAAAAGCACTGAGGTATGAATGATGGATTCCGTTCTAAAAGATCTGAAGTTTGCGTTTCGTAGTTTGTTCAAGCGGCCTGGTTTCGTAGCAGTAGCCGTGATCACGCTGGCCCTCGGCATCGGCGGCAGCACCGCGATCTTTACGGTTGTCGATGCCGCGCTGTTGCGTGGCTTGCCTTACAAGACACCAGACCAGCTCGTTCACTTGTGGGAGAAGACTCCGCAGGACGCGTTTTCCAAACGCGAGTTTTCCTACCCTGATTACCAGGACTACCAAAAGAACAACGTCTTCGAAGGGCTCGCCGCGTACACCGGCGGGCGCGTGCTGCTGAGCGGCGAAGGCGAATCAGAGAGTGTTGGTGGGCCGCGCGTGAATGCGAGTTTCTTCAACGTGCTCGGTATCGAACCGATCCTCGGCCGCACGTTTCAAGCGGGCGAGGACCAGCAGGGTGGACCAAAGGTCGTCGTGCTTAGTTACGGCTTGTGGCAAAGACGTTTCGGCGGCGACAACGGCGCCGTCGGTAAAGCGCTGACGATCAACGGCGAAAGCTACCAGGTCATCGGCGTGTTGCCTCAGACTTTTCAATTCGCATTGCGCAACGGCGATTTGTGGCTGCCGTATCAACCGACGCAAAACCAGCTGACGCGCCGCTTCATGCACGGCACGAACCTCATCGGCCGGCTCAAACCCGGCGTGAGCGAAAGCCAGGCGCAATCCGATCTGGGCGTCATCGCCAGCCGCATCGAGCAGGAACATAACCAATCGCACGCGGGGACGACAGTGCGCGTCGTTCCGCTTCAGGAAGAAATCATCGGCACAGTGAGGCCGATATTGTTGGTGTTGCTGGCCGCGGTTGGTTTCGTGCTTCTGATCGCGTGTGCGAACGTCGCGAGTTTGTTGTTGACGCGTTCGCTCGCGCGGCAGAAGGAAGTGGCGATCCGTTCGGCGTTGGGCGCGAGCCGCTGGCGTGTCGTGCGTCAACTGTTGACTGAATCGATCGTGCTTTCGCTGCTTGGCGGCGCCGCTGGGTTGTTGATTGCTTACTGGGGCGTGCCCGCGCTCGTCGCTGCGTTGCCGCAGAACCAGTTGAACGCGATGCCGTTTCTCAAGACGTTGGGTCTTGACGCGAGCATCCTCGCTTTCTCGTTTGGTCTCTCGCTTGTAACCGGTTTGATTTTTGGTCTTGCGCCAGCGTTGCAGTCGTCGCGTCTCGATCTCAACGAGGTCCTGAAAGAAGGCGGCCGCAACATGTCTGCCGGCGCGGGCCACCGGCTGCGCAGTGCGATGGTGGCTACCGAGATCGCGCTCGCGGTCGTGTTGCTGGTCGGAGCGGGACTGATGATGAAGAGCCTGCTGCGGCTGCTGCAAACAAACGTCGGCTTCGAAACCGAGAACCTGTTGACGATGACGATGGTTCTTCCGCCGACGAAGTACACGCAAGCCAATCAGCTCGTCAACTTCAACGATCAAATTCAGGAACGCGTGCGATCGATGCCGGGTGTTTCGAACGCAGGCACGGTCGACATCCTGCCGCTGAACGGCGGCAACACCACGCGCTTCTACATCGACGGCGATCCGGTGCCGGCTCCGGGCAAAGAGATCGAAGCGAACATGCGTTTCGTCAGCGACACTTACTTTCAAACGCTCGGCGTGCCGTTGATCGCGGGCCGCATGTTCGATCAACGTGACACGCCCGACAAGCCGGCTGTTGTTCTCATCGGCAAAACGATCGCCGATCGACTCTTCGCCGGACGCGATCCCGTCGGTCGAAAGATCAGATACAACTCGATCCAGGCCGATCCGATAGAGATCGTCGGCGTGGTCGGCGACGTGAAGATCACCGGGCTCGATGAAGCAGTCAGGCCCGTGCTCTATTACCCGTACCGGCAAAACGCTGGACCATTCGCCAACCTCGTCCTGCGCACTGACAGCGATCCAACCGCACTTGCCGCTTCAGTTCGCAACGAGATTCGCAATCTCGAGCCCGACGCCGCGATTCTCAACGTCAACACGATGGACCAGATGATCGCGCAGACGCCGGCGTCGTTCATGCGGCGTTTTCCGGCGTTGCTGATCAGCATCTTTGCGGGTGTCGCGTTGTTGCTGGCTTCGATCGGCATTTACGGCGTTGTTTCTTACTCGGTTAGCCAACAGACGCATTACATCGGCGTGCGCATGGCGCTCGGCGCGAGTCCCGCGGACATCCTGAAAATGGTGTTGAAACAGGGACTGGTGCTGGCGCTGCTGGGCGTGGGCATCGGTGTAGTAGCGGCGCTCGGATTGATGCGCCTGCTACGAACGTTGCTGTTTGAAGTCAGCACCAACGACGTGACGACATTCGCGCTTGTAACGGGTGCGCTGTTCGTTGTTGCCCTCGTTGCGTGTTATCTGCCGGCGCGGCGCGCGACGAAAGTCGATCCGCTGGTGGCGCTTCGTTACGAATAGAGGATCTACACAGATGCTTGCCGACATTCGTTATGCGCTTCGCACGTTGGCGAAGCGTCCCGCGTTTACTCTGGTTGCGGTGTTGACGATCGCGCTCGGCGTCGGCGCCAACACCGCGCTGTTCAGCGTGGTCGATGCCGTGTTGCTGAAGAAGCTGCCGGTTAAAGATCCCGATCAGCTCGTGCTTTTCAAAGCAAGCTGGGACACGGAGAAGTTCGGCCCCGGCGGCTTCAATGGCACCAATCTATTCAATCCGGAAACGAAGATGACCGTCGGCACCTCGTTTCCGTTGCAAACGCTCGCGCGTTTTCGACAGGACCAGAGCGTTTTATCTGAGGTCTTCGCGTTTGCGCCCGTGGATATGACGTTGAACGCGGGAGGTCAGGCAGAGGTCGTCAGCGGACAGGCAGTGTCCGGTAACTACTACGCGGTGCTCGGCGTGCCGGCGTTGGTGGGCCGCACGATCACAGACGATGACGATCGTGCCGGCGTGACTCCCGTGGCCGTGCTCAGCCATCGTTTATGGACCACCCGCTTTAACAGTGACCCGACTATTGCCGGCAAACAGGTAAACATCAACAACGTCGCTTTCACCGTCGCAGGTGTGACGCCGGCCGGTTTTGCCGGCACTTCAGACGTGGGTTCGACGCAGGACGTGACGATCCCGCTCGCGTGGGAGCCGCAGATTTCGGGTGAGCAAACCAACACGCGTGGCGCGGGTATCTGGTGGGTGCGACTGATGGGCCGGCTAAAACCAGGCGCGACGATCGAACAGGCGCAGGCGGCGCTGGCTGAACCGTTCCAGGCATCTGTACTGGAGCATCGTGCAGCGAGACAGTCAGGCGCGGCGCAACCACTGCGAACGCTCGAGCCAAAAGATCTACCGCGGCTGGGAGTTGACTCGGGAAGCCGGGGCGAGATGGATGCGCGGCGAGGCCTGGCCACGCCGTTGCGGTTACTACTGGGCGTGGTTGGTGTGGTGCTGCTAATCGCGTGCGCCAACGTCGCAAACCTGCTGCTCGTCAGGGCTTCAGCACGTCAAAAGGAGATCGCCGTTCGCGTGGCGCTCGGTGCGAGTCGCGCGCGTTTGGTCCGGCAACTGCTGACCGAGAGCATGCTGCTCGCCATTGCCGGAGGCGCCGTGGGAATGCTCTTTGCGCTCTGGATCAAGAATGGTTTGTTGGTGGTGACCGAGTGGGTTGGACCAGCGATGGTTTCACTCGAGCCATCGCTGGATCTGCGTGTCTTTGGTTTCACTTTGGGGTTGTCCGTCCTGACCGGACTCGTGTTCGGTATCATTCCGGCACTGCGCGCCACGCGTTTCGACCTTACACCGACACTCAAAGACGCGGCGCGCGGATCGTCCGCTATCAGTCGTTCGCTGCTCAGCAGATCGCTGGTGGTGGCCCAGGTCTCGCTTTCGGTTTTGCTTCTGATCGGTGCGGGTTTGCTTATTCGCACACTACGAAATCTTCAGCACGTCGAAACGGGATTCAATGCGCACAACCTGCTGCTATTCAGCATTGACCCGAGTTTGATTGGCTACAAAGACGATCGCCTCGCTGAGTTATACGAGCGGATGTGCGCGAGGCTCGAATCCGTGCCGGGCGTGCAGGCGGTAACGTTTTCGCGCAACGCGCTGCTTTCTTACTCTGCCAACACCAGCTCCGTATACGTCGAAGGTGAACTTGGACCAGACGGCAAGCCCCGCGACAGCGATACCAAGATTCACACGGTGCGTGAGAATTTCCTGCCGGCAATGGAAATCCCGTTGCTGCACGGACGCAACCTGTCCGCGCAGGATGACGCTCGTGCTGCGCGAGTCGCAGTCGTCAATCAGGCATTCGTGACAGCGCACTTTCCGAATACAAATCCGATCGGCAAACACTTTGGCTACGAGCCCGACAAACCGGCGGAAATCGAGATCGTCGGCGTAGCTCGCGACGCGAAATACACGAGCCAGCGAGACGAGATCGAACCGACTGTTTATCAGTCGTGGAAACAGTCGCTAAACCGGATGCAGGTGGCGACGATCAAGGTGCGCACTAACGGCGATCCGTCATCGTTTGTGGCAGGCGTGCGCGAAGCGATGCACGAAGTAGACAGCAACTTACCGCTCACTAACGTTCGCTCGCAGCTCGAGCAAGCCGACAAGACGCTGTCGATGGAGCGCATGCTGGCCAAACTGTTCACGCTCTTCGGATTGATCGCGCAGACGCTCGCTGCGGTCGGACTTTACGGTGTGATGGCCTACACGGTCGCGCAGCGCACGCAGGAGATCGGCATTCGCATGGCGCTCGGCGCTAACCGCGGCAACGTGTTGACGATGATTCTGCGGCAGGGAATGGCGTTGACGTTGGTTGGCGTCGGCCTCGGCCTCGGTGCGGCTTACGTGCTGATGAAGTACCTCGAGAGTCTGACTGATCTGCTGTTCGGAGTTGAAGCGAGAGACCCGTGGACCTTTGGCGCGATTGGCGTGCTGCTGATCGTCGTGGCGTTGATTGCGTGTTTGGTGCCGGCGCGCCGCGCGACGAAAGTCGATCCGCTGGTGGCGCTGAGGTACGAGTAATGGAACGAGTTAAGGGGGATTTGTGCTGAACGATCTACGGTACGCATTGCGAATGATCTTGAAGCACCGCGTCTTTACGTGTGTCGCGGTGCTGGCGCTTGGGTTGGGCATTGGCGCGAACACGGCGATCTTCTCGGTTATCAATGCGGTTGTGCTGCGGCCGCTTCCATATCGCAATCCGGAACAACTCGTGACGGTGCTGCACGACAAAGCAAAGCCGGTTGCGCCCGCCAACTATTTTGATCTCGCGGCTCAGAACACGAGCTTTGCGGCGATTGCCGCGGCACAGTGGTGGGAACCAAACCTCACGGGCCGCGAGCAGCCCGAACATTTGCGCGGGCTACAGCTAACGGCGCAGATGTTTCAGGTGCTCGGCGTCGAGCCGGTGCTCGGCCGCACGTTTACAGCGGAAGAAGATCAACCGGGACGCGAGCGAGTTGTTGTTCTGAGTCATCGTTTGTGGCAACGGCGTTTCGGCGGTGATGCGGGTGTTGTCGGTCAGCAAGTCACGTTTGATGGCGAGAGCTACACGATCATCGGCGTGATGCCGGCGGAGTTTCAGTTCGCGCCGTTTTGGGCCACGAATGCTGAGCTGTGGGCGCCTCTGAATCTCGCGGCGCGCGCAAACGATCGCGGCGGGCAATCGTTGCGGGTGTTCGCGCGATTGAAGCCGGACGTTACTCGCGCGATGGCCCAGGCCGATGTGTCGACAATCTTTCGACGCCTTGAACAGGAGCATCCGCAAGCAAACAAGGGACTCGCGCTTGCGGTTGAGCCGCTGCACGAACAGGTGGTGGGAAAGACGCGTCCGGCGCTGCTGATTCTGTTCGGCGCGGTCAGTTTTGTACTGCTGATCGCTTGCGCGAACGTAGCGAACTTGATGATGGCGCGCGCGACGTCGCGGCAAAAAGAGATTGCGTTGCGAACGGCGCTCGGCGCGAGCAGTACGCGCATCGCGAGGCAGTTGTTAACCGAGAGCGTCCTGATCGCGTTGATTGGCGGCGCGTTTGGTTTGTTGCTCAGCATCGCCGGGATGAAGGCGTTGCTGGCGCTTGGTCCCGAGAGTCTG
The DNA here is from genome assembly GCA_036281015.1 of Pyrinomonadaceae bacterium. Lineage (GTDB taxonomy): Bacteria > Acidobacteriota > Blastocatellia > Pyrinomonadales > Pyrinomonadaceae > PSRF01. The sequence goes on along the minus strand of DASUPR010000018.1, from coordinate 4,516 downwards.
CCTCGTCTGCAAACGATCAAACTCGACCTGCCGACGCTTGGTGTGACGTTTGGACTGTCGGTGATTACGGGTCTGTTGTTTGGACTCGCGCCCGTGCTGCAAACGCGCAAGTGGAACTGGTACGAGTCGCTTAAAGATTCAACGCGTGGTTCGTCGGCAGGACGCAGTCGCGTCAACGCGCGGCGCTTGCTTGTTATTTCCGAAGTAGCGCTGGCTTTGATGTTGCTCGTCGGCGGCGGGCTGATGGTGCGCAGCTTCGCTCGCTTGCGTGCGGTGGATCCGGGTTTTACTCCCGACCGCTTGCTCACGATGACGATCTCGCTCGCGGGTTCCGCTCATTCCACGCCTCCAAAGCGAGTCGCGTTTTTCAACGAGCTCTTGCAGCGCGTTGACTCGTTGCCCGGCGTTCAATCGGCAAGCGCGATCAATCATCTGCCGCTGGCGGGTGATGTTTGGACCGTGCCTTTTCTCATTGAAGGCCGTCCTGCGCCGGCGCCGGGCGAAAAGCAGGGCGCGGTTTATCGCATCGTCCGGCCCGATTACTTCCGCACGATGGGCGCCACCTTGCTCAAAGGGCGTGACTTCACCGCGCACGATAACGACACATCTCCGCGGGTGGTGATCGTCAACGAATCATTCGCTAAGCGTCATTGGCCCAACGAAGATCCGCTCGGCAAACGAATTCGCGTCAGCGATGAAACGGAGCTGCGCGAGATTGTCGGCGTGGTCAAAGCGTTGAAGCAGGACCAGTGGACAGCCGAACCCAATCTCGAGATGTACTTGCCGCACTTGCAAGCGGCCTCGCCTCGTGGTCTGACGCTGGTGGTGCGAAGCAGCGGCGATCCACTCGCGCTCGTCGGGTCAATCGAGAATCAGGTCTGGTCCATTGATAAGAACCTACCCGTGTCGGAGATCCGGACCATGCACGAAGTGATCGCCGGATCGATCGAACAGCACCGCTTCAATCTGTTCCTGTTGGGCCTGTTTGCGTCAGTTGCTTTGGTGCTGGCGCTGGTGGGCATCTACGGCGTGATGAGCGAATCAGTCACTGCACGCACTCACGAAATCGGCATCCGCATGGCCCTCGGAGCACGAGCCGCGGACGTGTTGCGAATGGTCGTTGGGCAGGGAATGACGCTCGCAGCGATCGGGATCGCAATCGGACTATTTGGCGCGTTCTGGCTGACTCGATTCATGACGACGCTGCTTTACGAAGTCAGTCCGACAGATAACGCCACGTTTCTGTTGATTCCGTTGGTAGTCGCGCTCGTCGTTTTTTGCGCTTGTCTAATTCCCGCGCGTCGCGCGACGAAGGTCGATCCACTGATCGCACTTAGAGACGAGTGAGGTTTTTCAGATGATGAAAGACGTTCGTTACGGCATTCGAAGTTTATTGAAGCGGCCGGGTCTGACGGTGGTTGCTTTGATTACGCTCGCGTTGGGCATCGGAGTCAACACGGCGATCTTCAGCGCGGTTGATTCTGTTTTGTTGCGGCCGTTGCCGTTCAAAGAGCCCGACCGCGTGATGGCTGTTTGGGAACACACGCCGCATCTCGGCATCGCACGTAATGAGTTTGCGCCCGCGAACTATTTTGACTTGCGCCGTCAGAACCAATCGTTTGAGGAAGTCGGCGCGTTTGGTCAGTTGAGCATAAATCTCACCGGCGAAGGTGAGCCGGAGCAGTTGGACGGACAACTCGTTACGGCGAATGTCTTCTCGTTGCTCGGCGTCCCGGCAGCACTCGGCAGGACGTTCGCTGGCGATGAAGATCAACTCGGCCGCGAGCATGTCGTCGTGTTGAGCGACGCATTGTGGCAACGGCGTTTTAATCGTGACCCTGGCATCATCAATCGTAAGGTCACACTCAACGGCGAATCGTTCACCGTCGTCGGCGTGATGCCGCGGAATTTCTTTTTTCCCGAGCGCGAAGCCGAACTGTGGGTGCCTTGGGCGATGGAGCCGGGTCAGGCTGAAGGCCGCGGCGATCACTACTTCCGCCTCGTGGCGCGTTTGAAGCCGGGCGTGACGCGCGAACAGGCGAATGCCGAAGCCGAATCGATTGCGGCGCGACTCGCCGCGGAGTATCCCAAAACAAACGAAGGACTCGGGTTTGTCGTCAACTCGTTTCACCAGGATTACGTCGGCGATCTGCGCCGGCCGATGTTGATTCTGTTTGCGGCAGTCGGGTTGGTGTTGCTGATCGCGTGCGCCAACGTCGCGAACCTTTTGTTGGCCCAGGCGACGACCAGGCGACGCGAGATCGCGATCCGCATGGCGCTGGGCGCGCGTCGTTGGGCCATCGCGCGGCAGCTTTTGACCGAGAGTTTGTTGCTGGCGTTTGCAGGTGGCCTGCTCGGCGTGCTGGCTGCGATCTGGGGCGTTGAAGCGCTCTCGAAGTTACTGCCCGATAGTCTCTCAAAACTACAAGCGATCAGTGTCGATAGCCGCGTGATTGTGTTCACGATTGGCGTGACGCTACTCACCGCTATCGCGTTTGGCGTCGTGCCGGCGGTGCACGCGGCGCGTGCGAATCCGGGCGAGGCGTTGGCGGAAACAGCCCGCGATCTGGCGGGCGGTTTGTCCGGACGTTTTCTCCGCCGCGTTTTGGTGATCGCTGAGGTCGCGCTCGCAGTCGTACTGCTCGCCGGCGCCGGTTTGTTGATTCGCAGTTTCAATCGACTGCGCCAGGTGGATCTCGGCTTCAAGCCTGACAACCTGCTGACCATGCGCATGGTCCTGCCGTTGCCGAAGTACCAAAAGCCCGAAACGCGCCGCGCGTTTTATGACGAGCTCTTTCGGCGCATCAATGAGATACCCGGCGTGGAAGCCGCAGGCATCAACACGCGGCTGCCGTTGTCGACCAGCGGCATGAAGTTCAGCTTCAGCGTTGAAGGACGCACGATGCCGAGCGATTCGAACCTGCCGTTCGCGGTCTATCGCGTTGTCAATCCCGATTACTTCCGCGCGATGGAAATTCCGTTGCAGCGCGGGCGCGTTTTCGACACGCGCGACACACCGGATTCAACACCGGCCTTTGTCGTGAACCGCCGTCTCGCCGAACAGTTCTGGCCCGGTGAAGATCCAACCGGCAAACGGCTCAAGATTGGACCACCTGACTCGCCGAATCCGTGGGTCACAATCATCGGCGTCGTCGGCGATGTGCGTCAGACGGGTCTCTATGGCGATCAGTTGGCCGAGTTGTACGCGCCTTACGCACAAGAGCGGCGCTCGTGGATGTCGCCGCGGGACCTCGTGGTGCGCACGCGTGGGGACGCCGCGGCGCTGGCCGGCGCAGTGCGTGAAGCTGTTTGGGCTGTGGACAAGGACCAGCCGGTTTCGAATATCAGAACCATGGACCAGGTGCTTGCCGCGACGGTCTCACGCGAGCGTTTTCAGATGTTGCTGCTCAGTCTGTTCGCAACGCTTGCGCTCGTGCTCGCCTGCGTTGGTTTGTACGGCGTGATCTCCTACGCAGTCGCTCAACGAACTCACGAGATCGGCGTGCGCATGGCCTTGGGCGCACGGCCGCGTGATGTGTTGGGCCTCGTCATTCGACAGGGCATGACGCTCACACTGGTGGGACTCGTGCTCGGTATCGCCGGCGGACTGGCGGTGACACGCGTGATGGCCGATCTGCTTTTCGGAGTTACGCCGACGGATACGGTCACATTTATCAGCGTCGGTGGTTTGTTGTTGTTGGTTTCGTTTCTGGCGTGTTACGTCCCGGCGCGCCGCGCCACGAAAGTCGATCCTTTGATCGCGCTCCGCTACGAATAGGGCCACGGATAACACGGAAGGAACGGATGCGTTCTGTCTGAATGAGACGACTGTTAGAGGCAAAGACGAATGAGGTACTACGCGAATGATTAACGATGTTCGTTATGCGTTGCGCACGCTCGCGAAGAGTCCGGGGTTTGCTTGTGTCGTGATCTTTACGCTCGCGCTTGGTATCGGTGCGAACGCCGCGATCTTTTCGCTGATGGACCGCGTGCTGTTGCAGAGTCTGCCGGTGGCGAACCCCGATCAACTGGCGGTGTTGTCGTCGTATGACCCAAAGGAAGGACCCGACATCGGGAGTTCGTTCTCGTATCCGATGTACCTCGACCTGCGCGATAAGAACGACGTCTTCTCCGGTGTGATCGTGCGCGGCGGCACGCAGATGAACGTGAGCTATGGCGATCAGACCGAACGCGTGCGCGGCGAGCTTGTCAGCGGAAACTTCTTCGAAGTGCTCGGCGTGCGGCCGTGGGCCGGACGGCTCTTCACGCAGGATGACGATCGCACTCCGGGCGCGCATCCGGTTGCAGTGTTGAGTTACGCGTACTGGGAAAGCCGCTTCGGCAAAGATCCCAACCTGATCGGCAAGACGATCATCGTTAACGAACAGCCGCTGACAGTTATCGGCGTGACGCCGCCCGGGTTCTATGGCGTCAGTCTTTCGAGCAATCCCGATGTGCGCGTGACGATGATGATGACGCCGGTGTTCAATCCGCTGCCGCCGACGCGCTTGCAGAG
>DASUPR010000017.1:0-8065 GCA_036281015.1 Pyrinomonadaceae bacterium | reverse complement strand
TTTCTGGCTGCTGATGATCTGTGGCAGTTCGTGGTGTGGCGTTGTCATGCTGGTTCTTTCGTTAGTTTCAAAATCATCGGGCGTGTCTCGCCGATCAAATAGAGCGATCCGGTAACACAGATCAAACCATCTTTTGGTGTTTGAGCGATAGCGACGCGCAGGGCTTCCGCGCTGGACGTCGTTTCGATAACGGTTCCGCGCGCGAATTGTTTAGCTAGAGGCGCGAGTGTTTCGACCGTAGCGGAGCGGGGATTTTGAACCGTCGTTAATATGAGACGGTCGGGAATCGGAAACAGGATTTCAGCGAGCTGATCGAGCTTCTTGTCTCGCATCGCGCCGAAGATGAGCGTCAACGGACGATCGCGAAACTCTTCAAGATAATCGCGCAACGCTTGAGCTCCCGCGGGATTGTGCGCGCCGTCGAGCAGAAAAGGCCCAATTAATTCGAGACGGCCCGGATGTTTTGTGCTTTCCAGACCACGGATAATAGCGTCTCTTGAAACGCCTAGAGCCTGAGCCAAACGGATTGCGACAGATGCATTTTCGATCTGGTGCGCGCCGAGTAAGTTGAGCCGGAAGTTTTTGTAAAAATCTGTGTTCTGCTCGAGTGACGGTTGGACGCCGACTTCCTCACAGCGCTTCATCAACACCTCGAGCACTTCCGGCTCCTGCTTCCCAAGCACCGCAGTCACACCCGGCCGAATCACAGCCGCCTTCTCACTCGCGATGCTCGTGAGCGTTGGGCCAAGATACTCTTCGTGGTCCATCGCGATCTGCGTGATGCCGACGATGGACGCACCAGCCGCCGTCGTCGAATCAAGCCGCCCGCCAAGTCCCGTTTCGAGAATTGCTAATTCCACTCCGGCTTCACGAAACGCAAGTAACGCAATCGCAGTCACCTGCTCAAAAAACGTCGGCAGCGCTTCGATCTCCCTGCGCTCAAGCAGATCTTCCGCCACTGCACGAACGGTCGTCGCATAACGCGCAAAATCTTCCGGCGTTATGTCGATTCCGGCAATGCGAACACGTTCAGTGATCGAAACGAGGTGCGGGGAAGTGTAGAGCCCGGTCCTGATTCCCGCTGCGCGGCAGATCGAATCCAGCATCGCTGCCGTCGAACCTTTACCGTTCGTGCCGGCGATCTGAACAACCTTGTATGCGCGTTGGGGATTGTCGAGTGCTTCGAGGAGGAGCTCGGTGTTTCTGAGGCCCAGCTTGATTGCTAACGTCTCATGCCCGAGACCGAGGAGATACTGAACCGCTTCGTCAAACTGCATCCACCCACATCCGCGGCTTTAACCTCTTGAGGCCGCACGCCGCCGCGCGCGCTCAATATCCGACTCGCCGTGAATCTCAGGATTCATCATGAAATTCAACAGCTTGATGATCTCTTTGCGCAACTCACGCCGGTCGACAATCTCGTCGACCATGCCGTGGTCCAACAGAAACTCCGAGCGTTGAAAATCTTTCGGAAGCTTTTGGCGAATGGTCTGTTCGATCACGCGTGGGCCGGCAAATCCAATCAACGCCTTCGGCTCCGCAATGATCACGTCGCCAAGCATCGCGAAACTCGCCGTCACGCCGCCGGTAGTCGGATCAGTCAACACCGAGATAAACGGCAGACGCGCTTCATCCAAAGCCGCGAGGGCCGCGGAAATCTTCGCCATCTGCATCAACGACAGCGTTCCCTCCTGCATGCGCGCGCCGCCGGAAGCAGAAAAGATCACCACCGCACTGTGCTCGCGCATCGCACGCTCGATCAGCCGTGTGACTTTCTCGCCGACAGCCGAACCCATCGAACCGCCGATGAACGACATATCCATCGCGCTGCACAGAACCGGATGATCGCCGACCGTGCCACGCCCGTTGATGACAGCTTCCGGTAGACCAGTGGAATTCTTCGCCTGTTCGATACGTTTCGAATACGGCTTGCTGTCGACAAACTCGAGCGGATCGATCGAAACCACCTCAGAGTCGAGCTCTTCGTACTTGCTTTCGTCAAATAGCAGTGACAACCGCTCGCGGGCGCCGATGCGGAAATGATGGCTACAGTGTTTGCAAACCTGGAAATTGTCGTCCAGTTCGCCTTTGAAGAGGTGCGCTTCGCAGCCGTCGCATTTGACGAAGACGTTTTCCGTCTTCACCACCCGCTCTTCCGGCGGAACGGCCTCGATGCGCTTATTTTTCTTATTGAACCAAGCCATAAGAATGGCGGGAAGGGTAACACATACATTGCCGATTTTCGATTGCCAATTGCCAATTGGTGATTTGCGGGGTCTTTGCCGCTCTTTCAATCGGCAATCGGCAATCGAAAATCGGCAATGTCAAAACTCGATTCCTTGCTGCGCGCGAATTCCGGCCGTGAACGGGTGTTTTATTTCCCTCATCTCCGTCACGAGATCGGCGGCTTCGATGAGCTCCGGCGGAGCATCGCGGCCCGTCACGACGATGTGCAACGCCGGTTGCGCCGCCCGGATCGCGCGAAACTCCGCGACGACTTCCTCAACCGGTAACATCTTGTAGCTCAAAACGTAGACCAGCTCGTCAAACACGAGCATGTCGTAATCGCCGGAGCGCAGTTTCTCAACGCACAGTGCCCACGTCTCGCGAGCCGTCTTGATGTCTTGTTCGGGATTTTTGGTGTCCCACGTAAAGCCGTCGCCCATCGTGTGGACTTCAATGCCGAGCTTTTCCGCGGATTCATGCTCGCCGTAACGATCGTTGCGCGACTTCATGAACTGAATCATGCAGCAGTTCAAACCGCGTCCGGCGGCGCGCATCATCAGGCCCAGCGCGCAGGTGGTTTTGCCTTTACCGTTTCCGGTGTAGACCATGAGGAGTCCACGGGTGTTCTCCTGATAATCTTCGCGGCGCCACTTGTACTTCTTTTCCTTTATCACTGCTTCGCTATGGCGCCACGCGCTACACTACAGATTCCTTCAGCGCGTCTTCAGTGATGTCGTTCAAACCGTTAGCGCGCTTAACCGCTTCCTGCAACAGGCCGACAATCACCGTCTCAGCTTCTTCCCAGCTTCCGCGCAACGTGCAACCCGCGGCATTGCGATGACCGCCGCCGCCAAACTTCTCCGCGACCTTCGCGACGTTCACGTCACCTTTCGAACGCAGGCTCGTGCGATAAACACCCGGCTCGCACTCCTTCAGCAACGCAACGGCTTCGACTTCGCCGACAGTCAACGGATAGTTAACAAACCCGTCCGCGTCTTCATCCGACGCATGTGCCTGACGCGCCATCTCGAGCGACTGCCGCATGCACGCGACGCGTCCGCTCTCGTCGCGCTTGGCAGTCGAAAGCACCGCGCCCATCAACTCGATCCTGCTCCACGGATAACTCGCAAACACAGCTTCCGCAGTCTTCGCCGGCTTCACACCGGTGCGGACCAGTTCCGAAGCAACTTTGAACGTGCGCTCGGTCGTGTTTGAGTAGTGAAACGATCCGGTGTCGGTGATCAGCGCCGTGTAGACACACTCGGCGATCTCTTTCGTCACACGCACCCCTGTGGCTTTGCACAGGTTGTAGATCATTTCCCCTACCGCGGACGCGGTCGAGTCGATCCAGTTGATGCTGCCGAAGAGCGCCGTCGTCGAGTGGTGATCGATATTGACGACAAACTGTTTCTCGAGATCGATCAAGCCGGGCCGCGTGATGTCGGAACACTCAATCACGAACACGGCGTGGTAACCAGGATCGACGCCGGGCGTCACGCGAACGTCCGCGGCGCCGGGCAATTGCTGATAAGCGTGCGGCACTGGATCGCGCATGATAACTTCCACGTCCTTGTCCAGTGCACGCAGCAACCAATACAAACCGAGCGATGATCCGAGGCTGTCACCATCCGGGCGAATATGTGAGGTGATCGCGAAACGACGTTTTGCCTCGATCAGCTCGACTACTTGACTAAGCATGTTTCTTCAATTTGAGCCGCAGCTCAAAAACTTACTCCTTCTTCGCTTCAATCTCTCTCAGTAACTGATCGACTCGGTCGCCCTGCTCTTCCACGCGATCGCGCACGAAGTGCAACTCAGGCGTGCGCGGCAGATTCAACGAGAGTCCCAATTGCTTGCGAACATAGGGCGCTGCGTGCTTCAAAGCATTCAGCGCCGATTTATGTTCCGCTTCATCTCCAGCCACCGTGACGTAAACGCGCGCCGCGCGTTTATCGGAGGAGAGACGAACATCAGTTACGGTTACGGTGTTCAATCGCGGATCTTCCAACTCGTAACCAACAATCTGCGCGATCTCCTCGCGCAACGTATCCGTATATCTCTCCGTCCGATGCATAAAACCCGCCCGGAAAAATTACAGCTCCGTTGCCGCGACGCGCTCCACGATATACGCTTCAATCTGGTCGCTGACCTTCACGTCGTTGAAATTCTCCAGACTGATACCGCACTCGAAGCCTTCGCGAACTTCGGAAACGTCATCCTTGAACCGGCGCAGCGACGCGATGTTGCCTTCCCAGCTCACTACGCCATCGCGAATGAGCCGCGCGCGTGCATTGCGGCGCATGATGCCGTCGATAACCATGCAGCCCGCGACCGTTCCGGCTTTCGGCACGCGGAAAACTTCGCGCACGTCCGCCTTGCCGAGGATCTTCTCCTTCTCGATCGCTTCGAGCATGCCGATCATGGCCGCGCGAATCTCTTCTTCGACCTTGTAGATGATCGAGTGGAGACGAATGTCGACCGCTTCCTGCTTCGCGACGTCAGCCGCACGCGCTTCAGGGCGTACGTTGAAGCCGATAATCACGACAGCCGACGAAGACGATCCGGCTTGCGTTGCCGAGCCGAGCAACACGTCTGACTCGGTGATCGCGCCCACGCCTGAGCGAATCACTTTCACCTTCACGCGATCGGTCGAGAGTTTTTGCAGCGTCGACTTCAGCACTTCGACTGAACCCTGCACGTCGGCCTTGATGATGACGAGCAGTTCCTTGACTTCGCTTTCGCCGAGCGCTTCGATACCGCGCTTCGTCGTCTGCAACAACGCCGCCTGACGGCTCAACATCTGGCGATGTTGCGAGATCGATTGGGCCTTCGTGATGTCCGAAACGACCTGGAAGCTTTCACCGGCTTGCGGCACACCTTGCGAGCCGAGCACTTCGACCGGCGTTGCCGGTCCCGCTTCAGTAATCGCTTCGCCACGATCGTTGAACATCGCGCGGACCTTGCCGGAGATTTGTCCGACAATAAACGGCTCGTGAACACGCAGCGTGCCCTGTTGGACCAGCACGGTCGCAACCGCGCCGCGCCCGCGATCGAGTTTCGCTTCGAGCACGACGCCCGACGCGAGACGCGTCGAACTGGCGCGCAAGTTCAGGATGTCAGACGTCAACAGAATGGTCTCGAGCAGTGTCTCCAGGTTCTGCCGTTTCTTCGCCGACACCGGAACCATTTCCGTTTCGCCGCCCCATTCGAGTGGCGACAGTCCCTGTTGGGCCAGTTCCTGTTTGACTCGATCGGGATTGGCGTCGGGTTTGTCGATCTTGTTGATGGCCACGATGATCGGCACACCCGCTGCGCGCGAGTGTTCGATAGCTTCGATCGTCTGCGGCATCACGCCGTCGTCAGCCGCGACTACGAGCACGACGATGTCGGTCGCCTTCGCACCGCGCGCACGCATCATCGTGAACGCTTCGTGACCCGGCGTGTCGAGGAAGACCACGCGTCTAAACTCGGCGGGATTGTCAGCACTCGGCACCTGCACGCTGTAAGCGCCGATGTGTTGTGTGATACCGCCGGCCTCACCCGCAGCTACGTCAGTAGCGCGAATCGCATCGAGCAGTGAAGTCTTACCGTGATCGACGTGGCCCATCACGGTGATAACCGGCGCCCGCGGCAGTTCGACGTCGTCGGCGTCAGCCGCGATCAGTTCCTCGAACTCTTCTTCCGCAACCATCTCTTCAAACGGCACGAAAGAAACGTCGTAACCGAATCGTTTGCCGAGGTCGGCGGCGACGTCGTCCATCAACGGTTGATTGATCGTCGCGAACACGCCGCGTTGCAGCAGCAGCGACACAACGTCCTTCGGTTTGATACCGAGCTTCTCAGCGAATTCCTTCACCGTGGAACCCTCGATCAAACGTACCGACTTCAATTCACCCGAGCCCGGCATTTCCAGACGTCCCGCGATGCGGTCCTCGAGTGACAACGCTCGCGGCGGCGGAATGAAATCGCCCTTGTCGAACCTGCCGGCCTTGCCTTCGATCTTCCTGCCGCCGCGCGGACTGCTGCGGCGCGAACGGCGTCGTCCGGCGTCCGGCGGTGGAATGTAAGTCGTTTGCGGCGTGGCCGTTTCGCCAGGCGTGCCCATGCGTTCGTTGCGCGGAAGCGAAGGACGCTCGCGCATACGGCCGCTGCGATCGGGCGTGCTGGTGACACGCTCTCTTTGCGGCGGCGGAGGCGGTGGCGGCGGAGCAGGCGCGCGCTCGCCGGGCCTGATGCCCGCGTTGAGCGCCGCGGCTGTGGGCCGCAAAACTCTGACCTGTCGCGATGGTGGCGCCGGAACTGGTGGCGCCGGCGGCGGAGGCGCTGGGGCTTTTACTTCGACGCCGTTGCTCGGCGCGGCAGTCGCTTCGATTGGCGCTGCGGCGACCGGTTCCTGGACCACTGGGGATTCGACGGGCGCGGGCGGCGGCTCGACAACTGGCGCCTCGACGACTTCCGGAGCCGGAGCTTCCGCGCGCGCGGCCGGCGTCAGCTTCTTAACCAGACGCGCGGGGATCGGCTGCTTCGCCGCAGGGGAAATCGCAGGCGAAGAGACACTCGGCGCGGCGGGCGGTGCTTCGACGGGCTCGTCGACAGGCGGCGCCGCAACGACCGGTGGTTCCAGTTCGTGAACTTCCGGCTCGGCTTCAGCCGCAGGCGCTTCGGCTGTTGGCGCTACGGCACGCTTTACGACTTTGACCGCGCGTTTGACCGTCGTCTCTTTCTTCGGAAAGTACTTGTTCCGGATTTTCTCGGCCAGCTCTTTCGAGACTGAGTTTGACGGCACACTCACGTCGACGCCTTCACGGCGCACCTCTTCAATGAGTCGCTTCGTGTCGAGCTTTAGTTCTTTGGCGAGATCGTAGATGCGAACTTTCGAGGAAACTGTCATGCACTCCTTCTCGACGCTTCATAGTGCGTCCTGAAACGACCTATAAGTGATTAGGAACTCGCTCGTTCCTAACCACTTTCGAAAGCGTCGATCAGAAGTTCAACGCGTGACAGTAGCGGAACGGGTGAGACAAACGTCCAGAGTGAACTGAACCCTTGTTCTTCCTAATTGGCTGCACCCTTGGAAGCATCACTGCTTCTCTTCATCCGTGCTCCCGCCCGATGCAGCATCTTCCGAAACTGCGGGAGCCGTTGGTTCTGTTTCATCAGCCGTGGCCTCGGCTTCTGAAACACCTTCTTCATCAGCCGCCAGAATCTCGGCGGCTACTTCTTCAACTTGCTCGAGTCCGGCCACACCCGAAGACGTTATGTCCGGCGACGGCGTAATGGTGTCGGGCCGCAAATCACGGCCCGGCTCCATTAATGCAATCTCGTCAGCCGCGATTTCCTCTGACTCGGTTACGGCCACCGGATCAGCGGACTCCCGCGCGAGGATGTCTTCCTCGGCCCTGAACGGAACACCGTTCTGGACGGCTTCGTCGTAACCTTCGGCGGTCATTGCCGAGTTTGGCTCGACTTCTTCAGCCTCGATCGACTCATCGAGCTCAGCGGAAACAGCGTGTTGCTCTTCGCCTGCTTCTCCTTCGCCCAGGTTGCGATTACGCATTGCGATCACGGCCTGCGCGGCGTTGAGAATGACCTCGGCCTCGTCAAGACTCAGGTCGAGGAATTCGACTAGATCGTCAACGGTCGTGGTGGCCAGTGCGTCGATGTCGTTGATGCCGTGCTCGGCCAGCGCTTCGGCCTGTTGCGCGGTGACGCCTTCAATTGCCGATAGCGGCACAGCCTCGCCGGAAGCGATAAGCGCGCCCATCTGTTCGGTGACTTCGCGCTTGATTTCCTCTTCGCTGCGGATGTCGATGTTCCAACCGACCAGCTTGGTCGCGAG
>DASUPR010000016.1:0-2238 GCA_036281015.1 Pyrinomonadaceae bacterium | reverse complement strand
CATCTCAAACAGCGTTTCTCCATCGTCGTCCCACGTCGTGTTCAGCATCCCGATAGCACCGGCGGCCTGCCCGTCACGCACGAAGTTGATGATGTTCTTTGAGGACGCGTCGACGTTCGGAAAGATCTGGTTCCAACCCCAAACACCGGGACACACCATCTGCTGCAATCCCGCATTCTTGAACGGATCGATGCGCGTGGCGAAATTGTCGCGCGGCGTGTAGTCCCAGTTCGCAACAATCAGATCTTTCGGAATGTTGCCGATCAACTCGGGATGATTGAGCGCGATGTCCCCCCAGAAGATCAGCTTGCGATTGTAAGGCTTGAGTAACTCGCGCACGCGGTTGAGATGTTCGAAATAAACTGCGCCAACGCCGCGTGTACGTGCCGCTTCTCGGCTTTGTCCCTGGCCCAACTCGAACGTTTCATCGGCGCCGATGTGAAAGAACTGGCTCGGAAACAGATCGTTCAACTCGCGATACCAATCGGCGATCAGTTTGTAACTTCCTTCCTGTTGCGGTGACAGCACGTCGCCGTAAGGAACTTCCGCGAGTGGGTTGTACTTCTCGAGCTTAAGCGCCTTGTGCAAGTGGCCAAAGGTTTGTTGTTCGGGAACAAGCTCGATGTGATACGACTTCGCGTAAGCGACAAGCTCGCGAATCTCCGCGGGCGTTAGCGAGCCGCCTTCCGGACCGATCAACGGATGCGACGCGCTGGAAAACGCGTGCTCCATGTAGAACGAATGCATGTTGAGCTTGTAAGCCGCGAACGTGCGCAACTGTCGTTTGATATAATCAACAGTCGGCACCGGACCACGACTAACGTCGTCGGAAACACCACGCCAGCGCATCGCGGGCCAATCGACAATGTGCACACCTTGAATAAAAGCCGTTCGACCTTCACCACGCACGAGCTGTTTCAGTGTTTGCAGTCCGTAAAACGTTCCCGCAGCCGAACCACCAGCGACGACGACTCCATTTGCAGTCGCGTGCAACACGTACCCTTCTTCATTCAGGTTCGCAGGCACCGTGACTTTCAACGCCTTTTGAATCACGGGTGAACTAAGGAGCCCAATCAAAATAGCTCTGCGATCTCGCCCACCTCTTACCTTCAGACTAAATTCCCGGCCAAAGTCGTTTGCCGCAAAGCGATCTTCCACTGATCGCGGATCGGCAAGCACGATATGCGCGCGCTCGAGCCGAAACGTTTCACCGTTCGCGGTCACTTGCCGCGGCTGCGGAATGATCGAGATTCGATCCTGCGCGTGTGCGACGTGCGCGCAGATCACTATCAATCCAAAAACGAGAGTTCGTGTTAGAGTATTTGCCAAGCTCGGTTGTCCTCGTGATTGCTGTTTCGCAGGACTTTACCACAGGAAAGATAAACGACACGCGAAACCCATGTCTTTAATGCTCGCAGAGATCGCGGAGCAACCCGCCGCACTCGAACGCACGATCGCCTTGGAGCGCAGCAAGATCGCCAAACTCGGTTCCCTGCTCAAGACTCGCGATACCAAACTGATTGTTCTCGTCGCTCGTGGCAGCTCCGACAACGCAGCGTTGTTTGGACGTTACCTGCTCGAGATCACTACCGGCATTCCGGTTTCACTTTCCGCTCCGTCCGTACACACGATTTACGACGCGCGTCTGAAGTTGGACCACGCGCTCGTCGTCGGCGTCTCGCAATCAGGCGAGGGCGAAGACATCAATCGCGTTTTGGAGCACGCAAAACAGTGCGGCGCTTACACGGTCGGCATCACTAACGAGCCAAACTCGTCGATGACGCGGCTTGTCGACCAGACCCTGTTGACGCAAGGCGGAACGGAACGCTCCGTCGCGGCAACGAAGACGTTCACCGGGCAGATGCTCCTGTTTTATATGCTCGCGGCTGAACTGGCTGAACGCGCGGTGCCGTTTTCATACGAAGCGATTCCGCAGTTTGTCGCGGGCGCGCTGGAGCAGCGGCCTGCGATTCAGGAGCTGGTGCAGCGTTATGTGTTCATGGAAAACTGCGTCGTAGTCGGCCGTGGTTTGGCGTACGCGAATGCTTACGAGATGGCGTTGAAGTTGATGGAAACCTGCTACGTCGTCGCGGAGCGTTTTTCTTCAGCCGACTTTCTGCATGGACCACTGGCGATGGTCGAACGTCACTTTCCTGTTATTCTCTTTGCGCCGCCGGGAGTCATGCTTCCCGGAGTAAAGAGTTTGATAGAACGGCTGCGCGAGTTGCACGCAGACAC
>DASUPR010000015.1:0-16496 GCA_036281015.1 Pyrinomonadaceae bacterium | reverse complement strand
TCCCGATCCGGGTGGTTGGGCACACTGGGAAGCGAATACCGCAGCAGTGGGCCGCAACGCGACGCGCGCCGGTTTTGATTGGAGCACCGAGTTTGAGATGCACGTCGCCGGGACCAGTCCCTTCTCTCCTCCGGGCGGCGCCACAGTGCCGCAGGATGGTTGGGGCTCGTTGCACTACGACAACGCGACCAACCGCATCAACGACGGAGGCTGGGGCTACGATGCCGCCGGTAACCAGACGCGCGTTTATACCGCGGCGGGTTGGCAACGTTATCAATACGACGCCGCCAATCGTCTCGTTAGAGTTAAAGCCGACGATAACGTGACCGTCCTGGCGAGCTACACGTATGCCGATTCAAACGAGCGCTTGATTGCCGAGGAAGGAGGTCAAAGAACTTATTACGTTTGTGAGCGCTCCTCGACAATTGCGGAATACACCGAAACCGGCGGCTCAACGAGTCCGGTGTGGGCCAGGAGCTACGTGTATTTCGGTCCGCAGTTGTTATCGACGTTGACGCCGAATGGCGCTGGCGGAGAAACAATCGCCTTTAATCATCCGGACCGGCTCGGCACGCGCGTCGTGTCGAACCCGGCAAACGGAACTTCATTCGAGCAGGTCACCTTGCCTTTCGGCACCGCGTTGGCCAGCGAGTCAACCGGATCTACGAATCGCAGGTTCACCACTTACGATCGCAGTGCGACGACGGGACTCGATTACGCCTACAATCGTTTCTACGATTCACAACAAGGGCGCTTCACGCAGACCGATCCGATCGGCATCAAGGGTTCGGATCTGTCGCACCCGCAGAGTCTCAATCTGTATGCTTACTGCAACAACGATCCAATCAACGCCGTCGATCCCAGCGGTCTCGGGTTCCTCAGTTTTCTGAAGAAACTCTTCAAGCGGATCATCAATGCGCTGGTTGCGGCAGCGGTGGCGTTCGTTTACACGCTGGTAGTCACTCAGAACATACCGGCGGCTTTTGCAGCAGCAGGAGCGACGTTCATGTCGACATTGCTCGCTGGTCCACAGGGCTTTAAACCCAAGTTTGGAACGCCACCTACATTCCCTGTCGGAGGCATAAGCCTAAGCGAGATATTCCAGGGAACGATCCTGTCGATATTCTTCCCCAATAACAGGGATATCTTGCGTTGGGTGCAGGGATTCGCCGGCGGCACTCTGGGCGAGGCGCTGGCCAGGATGCAAAGACCGAATCCTAACTGCATCGTGAACGCGGTTGAGGGAGCGAAAGGTTTAGCGCGGCCGTTCGGCAACGTTGGACCAAATGGCATCATCGGTCACGATGGTGTCCACGTGGTCGCAGCCGCCGGTAGTATTGTCAGGACCCTTCCCGGTTTAACGGGTACGGTGATCGACATACATAATGGAGGCGACGGAACTGCCATCGTCGACGTATTGCTGGACGGCGGCGGCGTCGCTCTTTATAAGGACCTGGATCCGGCGTCGGTGGGCCACCTCCGCAGGAAGAAAGGTCAAAAGCCGAAACGACTCAAAGCAGGATCGATCATCGGCAGGACAAGCGGAGGCGGCGAGAATATGGGCTTACACTTCGCAATCCTGCGAGGAGGTATGAAGGAGCACGATTATTATCGTGACATCACCAGTGGCCGCACCAAGAATCCAATGCTGGTCGGGCTGTTTATCGATCCACTGGGAGACAAGAGTAAGGCAAACTGTCCCGGCGTGGCAGTCGACAACGCGGGCGTAGAGCCTTACAAGCCATAAGGGAGAGCGACAGATGTTTTCGATGTCTCGATTAGCGAGTGTTTTTGTTCTGGCTGTAAGTCTGCTTGTTAATCAGACGAGCGTCGCGGCGCAGTCGCAACTGGTCCGGCGCTACGAAAACGGCTGCGGTAACTCGTGTGCTCAAGAGCTGGCCATCGATATCGGCAAAGCTACGCGAGCACCCGACGATAGACTGGCGGTGCGGTTGTGTTCACGCAAACCGTTGGCAGCGGCTTTGGTCACTGCCACCGCACCGCCTGACTACGTGTTAACCATACTCAAGGGTTCTTACGGTTACACGGAAGATCGAATCTGGTTTCTCGTTTCCCCCGACTGTGAAACCAAAACAAATGCGGCGACGGCGACAGAGTTTTGGGTGGTGCCCAAAGCGGCTCAGCTTCCGAGTGCCACTCAAACTGTCGTCTCCACGCAGGTCCACGTGGATCAATTAGGAACGCCGATCGGCGATGCAGCGAGTTATGGGAAGTTGTCTTCGGACCTGATTCAGAAGCTACGCGCGAATCCGGGCGCTGTCGGAGTGGTGGTTGGTTACTACTATCAGAAACCGAGTCCGCTGCTGAGACGCCGCTTGCGCGCGATCGATAATTCCTTACGACAAAGCGGCCTCTCGAAAGATCGTTACTTCACACACCTCATGCGCTGGCCGGGCGAATACGCGGCGAGCGATCCCGAACCTACCTATCCGAGTGGAGTTATCATTGAGCTGAATGCGAAGCCTCGTTAGAATCCGTTCTAAAGGGGTGAGTACATGCAAGGTAATAATCGCAGACTGCATTGGCGCGCGCTGTTGGTAAGCGGTGTCGCGGGTTTGGCTTTAGTGGCGCTTTTCAAGATCGCTTTGGCTTCCGGAGTGAATAACGCTCCCGTTCCGCAACAGGAAGTCTTTCGTTTAGAAACCCGCATCAATCAGTTGGAACAACGCTTGATCCAGATCGATACGAGCATTCGTGGTCTCCAACAGCAGTCTCGACTCGGAGCCGGCGCTGGGTCTGGCGGAGTCAGCGCGCAGGATGTGCAGCTTCTGCGTACACAGATTCAGGCACTGCAAATACGTCTGGCGGAAGACGAGTGCGCGCTCGCCAAACTCGATGAAAGAACGTTGAGTCCCGCGATGCGCAACTCGCGCAGGCAGTCGGGTGTGCGCAGCGATCCGTGCCGGGTGAACGTCGAGACGCCAGTGCGGCTGCCCGAACGCGAATAATGCCCAATCCGTTTCTTAGTATCGCCGCTGCTTCCGGCTTGCTGCGCCGGAAAGAGATCTCGCCTGTCGAGCTCACGACGTCGTGTTTGCGCCGCATCGAGCAACTCAATCCCACCATCAACGCCTTCATCACCGTGCTCGCGGAGAGCGCGTTGGACCAGGCGCGCGCGGCGGAAGCTGAGATTCTCGCCGGCGAGTGGCGCGGGCCGTTGCACGGTATTCCGATCGGTTTGAAAGACCTGATCGACACGGCTGGCATCAGGACAACTTGCGGCAGTGCGCTGTTTGCGGATCGCGTTCCGAGTGAAGATGCGGAGGTCGTTCGACTCTTGAAGACTGCGGGCGCGGTTCTGATCGGCAAACAGAACATGCAGGAGTTTGCGTGGGGCGGCACTTCTTCGTCGAGTTACTTTGGTCCGGTTCGCAATCCGTGGGACACAGAGCGGATCGCGGGCGGATCGTCGGGTGGTTCGGCTGCGGCCGTGGCTGCGGGGATGTGTTTTGGTGCTGTTGGAACTGACACCGGCGGCTCGGTACGTCAGCCGGCGGCCTTTTGCGGGATCGTAGGTTTGAAGCCGACGTATGGAAGCGTGAGCATGCGAGGCGTGTTTCCGTTGTCGCCGTCGCTCGATCACGTTGGACCGCTTTGCCGAAACGTTAAGGACACGGCGCTGTTGTTTCAAGTGATTGCCGGTTTCGACAAGTTCGAAATGGTCGAAGCGAAAACCAAACCACGGATTGGGATTGTGCGGCGGCCGTTCTTTGACGATATCGATCCTGAGATCGGAAACGCGTTCAATGAAGCTTTGAAAACGTTGCGTGAGTTGTCGGTTGATGTTGTCGAGGTGGAACTACCGCCGACGCCGGGGGCTGTGCAGGCGCCGGAAGTCTACGCCGTTCATGCCAAATACTTCGCCGAAACACCTGAACTGTACGGACGCTGGATGCGCGAGCGATTACAGCAGGCAACCGAGATCGGCGCCGTCGCCTACATCGAAGCCCGGCAAGAACTCGATCGGCTGCGACAATTCGCGGGAGAGGTCTTTTCGAAAGTCGATCTGTTAATAACACCAACGAGCCCTGTGCCGCCGATCACGATCAGCGAAGCGCTGGAGATGTCGCCGTCACCAGCGGGTGAGCGGTGGCTGTGGAACACCCGCCCCTTCAATGCATTCGGCTGGCCCACCATCTCGATTCCCTGCGGTTTCACCCGCGCCGGACTGCCGATCGGTTTGCAAATCGCCGCTCCGAATCTCACCGAAGCAAGCCTGCTTTCGTTTGCGAATGCGTTCGAACAGGCACAACCTCTCGTTAATTCTGCAATCCTGTCAAAAACTCTTGTATAGTCTGCCATCGCAAGACCAACTCTAAATCAAGGAAGAGGTGTGCTGGAGTGCAAAACCTTCTCAGACTCGCAAAAGACCTTTTCGTTCTTGCTTCGTTTCTGCTTTTCACAACAAACGCCGTGCTCGCTCAGAACTATCGGCCGGCGATCGAGCACGAATCGCTGCTGTCCATGCGCTTCTACGAAGCCACCGGCGGCTTTCTCGTCGAAGGACTCGAAGTAGTTTTTCCACCCGCTGGTAATGAACCCGCGACGTTCGAGATCACCAAGCCAAGCGGTGAAGTCGTGGCCAGTGTGCCGCTGCGTCTCGAACGAATCGAAGGCTTTCCCGCGTTTGCAGTGTTTCGTCCCGCGATTGGTAATCCGGGAAACGTCAAGGTGGCGCAGACCGGCGATTTTGTAATGTCGGTAAAGATCGGCAACGTTGCCATCACTAAAGTTCCCTTTAGCCTTAAAGAGGAGGTCAGTGGCGATCCATTCAAGCCCGGCAAGTCGTATGTTCGCGAAGGTCCGTGGCGCGACCTCGCCTTCGCCGCCACGATAACAGACGACCCGAATGCGTTTTTGCAATTCAACTGGTGGATGAGCACGCGCGAATTGCCCGCGGGAATGACGAGGCCCAAAGTCACGGTCCACGTGCTGCACAACGGCAAAGAGATCGCCGCGAGCCGTGGACCAGTAGTTCCCGACACGCTCGACTGGTATTTCTACGAACGTCACGAGCTCTACATGCCGACGCTGCCGAAGAACAAATGGCTGACGCTCGCTGACCTTACGAAGCTCAACGGCGAGATCGCGTTCGTGGTCAAAGCCAACGGCCAACCGGTGAAGACTTACAAGACGCAGGTGAGCGGAGGACAACTGCGCGGGCTCGAGCAAAGCCGTTTAGGTTACGAGCCGCACGCGTCTTTCATCTCGCCGCGTTACGTCGACCTGGCCGACAGATCGCGTTCGAGTTTCACCATGCGCGATATGTTTTGGTTGAAGCGGACTCAGTAAATAGATTCGTCAGGTGAATCGATCTTGAACCCGGCGAGTGTGAGCGCGTAGAGACACGCGTCGCGATAATTCCCGGTCTGCGGAGTCCAGCGGTCGACTATGTGGTAGCGATCGCCTCTGACGCCTTCGAGGATCCATTCGGCTCCATCAAGACCGCCGCCCTCAGGATCATTGGTGGGCAGATTCCAGTAACACATGTCGTCGAGACGGTGGACGAATGCATCCCACTCGCCGCGCTCGATTTTGCGCGTTTGATTGACGACGAGCTGTTCGGGCTCATAACCGCCCGCCCCGCTCGTCTCTTTCAACGTGATGAAATGGTCTGTCTCAGTCTTCCAGATGCGGACCGCAACTGGATGATGAAATGAGCGCAACCACACAAAACGATAACTCTCGACTGCGTTGTTGTCCGAAACGTACAGCGACTCTTCTTTCATCGCGGCGAGATGTTTTGAATAAAACTCGGTTCGGCGTTCCGAGACTGCGTCAGTCGGGAAATATGTCAGGTTTCCCCTGGTATGAAGCTGAAACGATTTTCCGGGGAAGCAACCGGTCCGCGCGGGCTCGGCTTTTAGTTTCGGCGCCGCAGGTGGAGCGTTGTGACGGAAACGATAATAGGTCGCGATACCTACTCCGAGCGCAAATGCAACCGCGGCAGCCGCGAGTCTCAGTGAAATTCCTTTAATACGCATGGCTTTATGATTTCTTGAACAGGTTTGCGAATGCCTGACGAGCATCGGTTGGCGCGCCTGAGCCGGTTTGGCGCTCGACGACGGTGCGTGGCGCGAACAGTTCGCAGGTGTTGTTTGCGTTCTTGTTAACGATGCGGGCGGTGATCGTCTTGCTGCATTCGAAGCGTGCGCTTGGATCGAAGAAATTGCATTGGCGGCAGGTGTGAAGTGCGCCTCTGCAGTTTGGACACGTGCTGTCGGCGTTGATTTGCGAAGGCGCCTTTGCGCCACACGAACTGCACTTCACCGTCTCGCCAAAGGCCATCATTTTCGGCGAGCGCGGCCCTTCGCGATCGCGCGGTCTTTGTGGCTCGCGGTTTTGCGGCTGAGGCTTGGGGCGTTGCGGCTCGCGGTCGTTGTCCATGTAGCCGCGCTGACGATACTTGCGATCACTCATGCTCTGCTCCCGGTGAGTAAACGGATGATGCGGTAAGCATACGTGAGTTTTGAAAAATGCGACAGGTCTAGCGGTTAGTGCGCGCCTTCTTCATCAACTCGTAGAGCTTCTTCGTAGTGTTGGTGTTTCTGATCGTCATCTCCTGGTACAGCTTGCGGCTCGCGAGTTTGTTGATGTTCGTTCGCGTCAGTGCGTCTACCTGCGCGGACCACAAGAGCGTTCCCGGGCGATAGAAAACTTCCTCGATGCCTTCCTTGGGCGGCACGTCCGTGAGGATATCTTCCGAGTCGATCGTGTGGCGCAGAAAGATCACGTAGTAACGCCAACCGCTGTCGCTGTCCCAATTGCGCGGCAAGCTGTTCACGAGTTGTTCCATCTCCTCAAGACT
The DNA here is from genome assembly GCA_036281015.1 of Pyrinomonadaceae bacterium. Taxonomy (GTDB): domain Bacteria; phylum Acidobacteriota; class Blastocatellia; order Pyrinomonadales; family Pyrinomonadaceae; genus PSRF01. Next base: position 9,667 of record DASUPR010000015.1, on the reverse strand, counting down.
GCGCACCACGACTTTCGATGCAAGCTCGTATTCCTTCACGAGCATCTTTTCGATCTTCTTCTCCAACTTCCGCGCATCAGTCTCTTTCGTCTGGAAAATAATATTCCCACTATTAATGTACGTCGCCACCTCCCCAAACCCCATCCCCTGAAAACTCTCCTTCAACTCCCTCATACTAATCATATTATTCCCCCCAACATTCACCCCCCGCAGGAGTGCCACATAGATGTTGAGAGGTTTTGCTTTCATTCAGAGGTTCAACTCCGGAAGTCGCATATGCAGCCGAGGATCTTGTACTTCATAGCGCGAGCACCCACGAGTATTGATTAAGACAAACCCTCTATCGGTTGCCCGTGTGTGAACTCGACGAGGTGTCCATCAGGGTCGCTCAGAATGGTGAAGTAGCCGACCACGCCGCCGAGATAGGTGGGAGGCTCGACAAGTATTCCCAACTGCCGTCCTCGGTCCGCCATCTCATCCACCTGCTCACGTAGCTCGCATTGAAAACCAAGGTGGTCCATGCGTGAAGTGACCTCGCCCTGGCCGAGAACGAGCAGGAACGCAGGTTTCTTTCCTTGAGGGGTTCCCGGCCCAAGCCAGACCGTCCCTCCGCCTTCGAGACGTCGATCTCGTACGACCGAGAGGCCGCAGAAAGTGGTGTAGAAATCAATCGACCGATCGATGTTGCTGACGGTGATAGTGATGTGAGTCCACCGAATGTCCATTGCGATTTATCACCTGCCGGAGATCGCACTTTACCGCTACCCACAGGCGGAACACAATACGACGCTCGGTGCTTTACGACTTGCGGCGCTTCAGGCCCGGAGATCCAGACTGTCGCAAGGGATGGTGATGACTTTGGCGATGCTGAGGCAGATTGAGTAACCAAAGAACCTGAAAGAAATCGTCATTCGAATGTCTCCGGGGGATGTTAGAAACCGACTCGCTGCGCAGCATAAAGGAGATTAGCGGTTCAAACAACGGAGACCCCTGCCTATTTGAGTGGCAGTATCCTGCTAAAGTGCCGCCGGATTTGTATCGTCGACTGCCTACACTGCAGAGTCAGCCTCAATCAAAAGCCGTAAAGTCATTCGGGACTGAAGTGAGAAGCTCGTTGCGCCGTGGTGAACCAACTGTTGCGTGAGTCGCGCGTGCAGATGGGCCTGGACCATCAGCTTTAGTCTGCGCCGAGCCAGCCGCCACGGAAGCCCGCGCGGCGCAAGCCGTTGATGATGTAAGGACAACGGCGCATCATGCGCCAGATGAGGCCGGAACGATAGTTTTCGATCATCATCACGATGGGACCCTGGTCCAGGCCGTAGTAGCCTTCGGAAACCCAACCTTTCTTGCCTGATTTGAAAGTGGGATTGTAACTGCACTTGAAGCCATACTTACTGGTCATCTCGGGATGGTCTTTGTTGATGCGTTCGAGTGAAGGCAGCACGACTTCCGGCGCGAAAGGTAACGATCCGGCGACGGCCCACGGCGCGAGTGTGCCGTCGTCGGGACCATAAGGAATCGAACGCGCGACGTAGTCGAAGAAGCGCACCTTGCGGCCATTGAACCGCTGCACCGCTGGACCAGGACCATCGCTCGCCGTGATACCCCACGAGAAACGCCCGTAACCGGCAAACTTCTTCGGATTGCGCATCGCATAAGCTTGCTGCGCATACACCGCGCGCCGGCTGTTTTCGAAATAGTCGATCGCCTTGCCGCGCATGTACTCGTCCTGAATGCCGCGAAAGTCGATCCACATGTGCGAGAGATGATGAATGAAGAGTGGTCCAGCATAAAGAAATTCGTGGCCGTAGAGGTTCTTCCACTTGTAAGTACGCGTCCACGCGCGATAGCTCTCTTCCGGTAAGGGAAAGCTCGGCGATGCAAGCGCGAGGATGTAGAGGATCAACGCTTCGCTGTAACCACCCCAACGATACCTGATGAATCCGCGCTCCGGTCGCCAGCCGTGTGAGACTGTGAGCGCGCCGTTCTGCGCCCAATGCCAGTCCGCGCGCGCGTAAAGCGCTTCTGCGAGTTCACGTATTTCTCGTTCGGCTTTCGTGTCGCGATTGAAGTACACCGCCGCGGTGAGCGCGCCGGCAATCAAATACGTGGAATCGATCGTAGAGACCTCGCAATTGAGATAGCGCCGGCCCGTTTTCATGTGCAGGAAGTGATAGTAGAAACCCTTGTAACCGATGGCGTCATCGCCCGTTCCCTGTGGACCATCGTGAAAGAAGCGCAGCGTTGTGAGCGTACGCTTCACCGCTTCGGCGCGCTTCATGTACCCACGCTCAGCGGCAATCGGATACGCCGTCAACGCAAAACCAACAGCCGCGATCGAACAAGGCGCGTCCTGTTTCGTGCTGTCGGCGACGAGCCCGTTTGCGGGATTCATCTCATCGGCGAAGTATCGGAACGTGTCGCGCTCCAGGCGATCCAGATCCTCGTCTGTGAGTGATGGCTCGAGTACTTTCATGTTCAAGCGAAGTCGATCGTCACAACGGCTACTGCGTGCGCAGGCAGCACCACCTTCAGAAAAATCGATGTGTCCCGATAACTGATCGATTGTCGTTTCTTCACGAGACGCGATGCTTCGTGCAACTGCTCCACGTCCCGCGACTGCAGATGCTCCGGCCGGCCCATCTCTTCCCACAATCGTTTGGGATTGGCGTGATCGGCATCGATGCGCCAGATGTGCGCCGCGACCGGTTCACGCGCGTTGTCCAGCTTTATTTCGAGGTGTTCGGTTTCAATGGAATGTCCCGGCGTCGTATGGTTCGTCAGGACAACGTTCACACTCGCGTCGCTTTGGACCACCGAACAATCAACGGTGTCATGCAGACCGTCGACAAGCGACTGCCGATCGCCCAGCTGATGCAGCAACTCAAACGCGCGAAAGGCGGGTTTCGCTATTCCATGCACGGTGAGCAAACCAAAACCGCCGTGAAACGGCAAAGATTGAAATCCGTGCTCTTCGAAAATATCCGAGAAGGTCCAGAAGCTATACCCTTCAACCAGGCCCTTCGCTTCCAGTATCGTAGAGACCGCGAAAGCCGCGGCATACGGCTCGTCGTGTAACGGATCGCGTGAGTTTGCGGAAGAGTTCCACTCAGTGTAGTAGACAGGCCGGTCGCCGGCGTACCGCCGCGTGTCCTGAGCACGTTCGCGCATGATCCCGCGCTGGCTCTTGAACAGGTGGACTTCCGTATCCCCTTCTCTGTCGTATCCATCGGTCGGATACTGATGCGTGCTGATGAAGTCAGCGGGTACTTTGTTTCGCTCACAAAACTCGACAAAGTCTTGAATCCATTCGCTGCGCGCTGTCGCCGGCCCACCGACTCTCAACAATGCGTCGACCTCTTTGATCGCCAAAGCCGTGTAGCGATAGAGCTTGAAGTAATCTCGCTGTGTGCCGGTCCAAAACGACTTCAGGTTTGGCTCGTTCCACACTTCGAAAAACCATTCCCTGACTTCCTTCAAACCGTAACGCTGAACCCAATGCGCAACCAGACGCTGTATCAGCGCCGCCCATTGCTTGTAGTCCTTCGGCGGAGTGACGTTCGCCTTGTAATTGAAAACGGTCCTGGTTCCCGAAGCTAGCGCGGCGGGCATGAAGCTCAACTCAACGAAAGGCTTCATGCCAATCGAGAGGAGAAAGTCGAACACCTGATCGGCGTTGAAGAACGAATAGACCAGCCTGTCGTTTTCGCGAACCAGCGTGCCCATGTCGTCGGAAAGCAGGCCATGGAAACGCACGTAGCGAAAGCCAAGCTCCTCGTGACACTGCTGCAACTGGCGCTGCCAATCAGCACGTAACGCTACCGGAGCGTGATCGCTGCCAATTGTGTGCTCCCAGAAATGCGGTAGCGGCGTTGTTGCTTCTGTAAGGTCGCAGAAGAAGCTGATGCTGCTCATTCGGATTCCGTCGTGACTATGCCACCGAATCTTCGCAAATGTGTGCCGCGCAAGTCTGCCAAAAATTGGCCCTTGATTTTATGAAGACAAGGCTCTATTATCTGCCGCGCTCAGAAGACAAGTAACGGTTCCTCCCGAGTTTTACCTCCCAGTTCGGAACTCCCGACAACTTATTCGCTTCCAAAACCACCGCCCTAGTGTCTACGGACGCGAATAGACGACGCTCCCATTACACCCAGTAACCTGTTCGTACAACTCGCTGGAGGTCATAATGAAGAAAACGCTTGTTCTGTTTGTGTTGGTGGCCTTGTCCGTGGCGGCGGTGGTCCTGACCGCGGCGCACGGCCAGAATCAAAACGGCAATGGCGGTAAGTTCCGCCGCGCGCGCGCGGATAAACGAATTGCCAATCAGTACATCGTGGTGCTCAAAGACAACGTCGCCGACGTCGAAGGTGAATCCATTCGCCTCGCGAACAATTTCGGCGGCGATCGTAGCAACGGTCACGTCTATCAGCGCGCCCTCAAGGGTTTCTCGGTGCGCATGAATGAACAACAAGCCGCGAGACTCGCGGAGGATCCGCGCGTCGACTTTGTCGAAGAAGACTCGGTGGTCAGTTTGGGTGCGGTCCAAACCGGCGCCACGTGGGGACTCGATCGCATCGATCAACGCGATCTGCCACTCGATGGAAACTACACCTTCAACGCCACCGGCAGCGGCGTCAGGGCCTACATCGTCGATACCGGAATCCGTGCCACGCACACTCAATTCGGCGGCCGCGTGGTTTCGGGTTTCACTGCAATTAATGACGGTCTCGGCACGAATGACGGTAACGGACACGGCACGCACGTGGCCGGCACCGTTGGCGGTTCAACCCACGGCGTTGCGAAGAACGTCACACTCGTTGCGGTTCGCGTGCTCGACTCGAGTGGTAGCGGAACCAATTCCGGCGTCATTGCCGGTGTTGATTTCGTCACCTCGAATCACCTGGCGGGCCAACCGGCAGTGGCCAACATGAGCTTGGGCGGCGGCGCTTCATCGGCGCTGGACACGGCCGTCAACAATGCAGTCAATGACGGCGTGACCTTCGTAGTTGCGGCCGGTAACGAAACACAGAACGCCTGCAACGTCTCGCCAGCTCGTGCACCAGCCGCGATCACAGTGGGTTCAACCACGACGACTGACGCGCGCTCTTCGTTCTCAAACTTCGGCACCTGTGTCGACATCTTTGCTCCGGGCAGCAGCATCACCTCGGCGTGGAGGACCAGCGACACTGCAACTAATACGATCTCCGGCACGTCAATGGCGTCACCGCACGTCGCGGGCGTCGCGGCTTTGTTCCTGGAAACAAATCCGGCCGCTACACCGTCGCAAGTGACTTCCGCGATCATCAACGGCTCAACGCTGAACAAGGTCACCAATCCGGGTACGGGCTCGCCCAACCGCCTGCTCTTCTCGCTGTTAACCGGTGGTGGTGGTCCAACGCCGACGCCAACGCCAACTCCGACGCCCGTTCCGGGAGCACAATTGCTGTTGAACCCAGGCTTTGAATCGGGCAGTGTTAACTGGACCGCGACCGCGGGCGTGATTACCAGCTCAACCGGACAAACACCACGGACCGGCTCGCGATACGCATGGCTCAATGGCTACGGCGTAACGCACACTGATTCGCTGTTCCAGCAGATTACGATCCCCGCAACAGCCAACAGCGCTACGCTGAGTTTCTGGCTCAAGATCAATTCGGCTGAGACCACGACCACAACAGTGTTCGACAGACTGCAGGTACAGATTCGCAACTCGAGCAATCAGGTGTTGACGACTCTTGCGACTTTTTCGAACCTGAACGAAACAACCGGATATACTTTGAGGACCTTCGATGTGTCTGCCTTCCGAGGACAGACCGTTCGAATTTACTTCCTGGGCACTGAGGACTCTTCTCTACAAACGTCCTTTGTGATAGATGATACGTCGTGCACGACACAGTAACAGTTCGGCCGACGTATTGATCTCGAGGGACGAGCTCAAGCGGCTCGTCCCTTTTTTCTTGAGCACAACTATGAACAAACTCACTAAAGCATTTGCCGCCGCAACCTTGATGTTGGCCGCCGCTATCGCAGCATCAGGTCAGGGACCGTGTCTTACCGCGTCGAAGTTTGGTCCGACCGATCAGATTGGCAACATGAACTACGTCACACCGGCAAAGACACTTGCGGCCACCAGGCTCGTGACCACGGGCAAGTCTTATCGCCTCGCGATCGAAACCAATAAAGACACGCCCGCCTATCCGCCGCGCACGTTTGAAGTGACGATTGTGCAACCGGGCCAGAATGCCGGCGGCACCATTGGTCCAACAAAAACCACCTACAACGACGACATCATCAGCGGTTGGGTCGGAGTCGGTTCACAACTCGACGGGCTGGGCCATATCGGCGTCGACAATCTCTATTTCAACTGCAACAAAGCCGGCGAGTTTGCGGCGACTGATGGCTTGAAGAAACTCGGCGTGGAACATGTGCCGGCAGTGGCGACGCGAGGCGTGCTGCTCGACATGGCGGGTTACTTCAACACCGACATCGTCAAGGAAGGCACGCCGTTCAATCGCGCGGAGATCGAAGGCGCGATGAAACGCCAGGGCATCAAGTCGATTGAAAAAGGCGACGTGGTGTTGTTCTACACCGGCTGGTTGAAGCTGCTCGGCAAGGACAACAAACGTTTCGGCGCGGCTGCGCCTGGGTTGGGACGCGACGGTGCGAGGTATCTCGCTTCGTTGGGCGTGGTGATGGTCGGTTCAGACACGTGGAGTCTCGAGGCGATTCCGTTCGAGAAGGACGCGGGCATCTTTGAAGTCCACCAGATCCTCATTCCGCTCAACGGCATTCACATCCTGGAGAACATCAACACCGAAGAGATGGTGCGCGATCAGGCTTGGGAGTTTCTCTTCACGCTCGGCCCCGCTCGAATCACCGGCGGCGTGCAGGCGATCGTGAATCCCATCGCCATTAAATGAGGATGTGAAGGTGTCAGCCTCTATGTCACACGAGCAGGTTTACCTGAAACAGAACGTGGTGGCGGAACCGCTGTTCAACCAGTGGTACGCATGGTCGGGACTCATCGCGCCGGCAAGCGCGGCGATGTTCATCGCCAATTCGCATTTGAAGATCATGCAATCGTTTGTCAGTTCACCGCAGGTGCATATCGCTGCGCTGAAGAACCCGGCCATGCGAGGCGCTCCGTTCATTCACTACGACGCCGATCGTGCTCCTGAGATCAAGGCGCTGATCGAGAAGACGTCGAAAGAGAGCGCGCACATGCTGGAACTCGCCGCAGCGATTCGCCCGCTCAGCGAACTGCTCGATAACGAGGTGACCGGACTCTCGCTCGAACCGCTCTACGCAAAAGTTCCTGACTGCCTGAAGGGATACGTCGAGCTCGTTTACGACTTGAGCAATCGTCCGTCGATCAGATTCATCGAGGGTCTTCTGTACAGGAGTCGTTACTACGATACGTCTTCGCAGAGCATCTCGTTGTCTGAAGTCAACAACGACGATCGGCCTTTTGTGCTCAGTTCGCCGCAACTGCAGGACGACGCTCATCTGCACCTGAGCACGCCCTTCAACAACCCGGCGCTGGACGAGCTTTTCAAGATGAGAACAGAGCCACAACCGCTCGGTTACGCCACGGAACTGTTGGGCGTAAGCGCCGACGACGCCGATAGGTTCAAGCGATTCTTCACGACGGAAGCGCCGCCGCCGTCGCAGCGGTACAACGGCGAAGGAGTTCGCATTCGGTATTTCGGTCACGCTTGCGTGCTCTTCGAATCCAGGAACGTCAGTATCTTGACCGACCCGGTTGTCAGCTATGCATATCCCGGCAGCAGCGAGCGCTACAGCCTTGCGGATCTACCGGACGTGATCGACTACGTGGTGATTACACACAATCACCAGGACCACTGCATGTTTGAAACACTGCTCCAACTGCGTCACAAGATCAAGCACATCATCGTGCCGAAGAATAGCGGCGACGGTCTGCTCGATCCGTCACTAAAACTCGCGTTGCGCACGATTGGTTTCAAGAACGTTTCCGAGATCGATGAAATGGAATCCGTCGAGGTGCCTGGCGGCTCTATCACCGGCCTTCCTTTCCTTGGCGAACACGCTGACTTCAACATCCGGACCAAGATCGCGTACCTGATCACGCTCGAAGGAAAATCCGCTCTCTGCGTCGCCGATTCAAATAACTTCGAGCCGCACTTGTACGAACACATTCAAAAAATAACCGGCAACGTGGACATCCTGTTTATCGGCATGGAATGTGAAGGAGCGCCGCTGTCGTGGCTCTATGGACCACTGCTGACAAAACCCCTGGCTCGCAAGCTGGACCAGTCGCGCCGGCTCGATGGCTCTGATTGCCGCAAGGGAATGGCGCTGATCGACTGCCTCAAACCAAGCCAGGTCTATGTCTACGCGATGGGCCAGGAGCCCTGGCTCACTTACCTCACGTCAATCCAATACACAGAACTGTCGAAACCCATAGTCGAATCAAACATGCTGGTCGCAGCGTGCCGTGAACGCAATCTCGTCGCCGAACGTCTCTACGGTTGTCGTGAGATCATTTAGGAGTCCTCGCCGGGCGTTTGCGCGAGTGCTTCAAGTCGTTTAGGCTGATCGCACAATGACAACACAGAATTCTGAAATGCCGATGCGGACGCTCGGCCGGACAGGGGTACAAGTCTCTTTAGTCGGGCTCGGAGGTTGGCACCTCGGGTTTGACTCCATTGACGAGGAGTTGAGCATTCGGATCATTCGCACCGCGATCGATAACGGCGTCAACTTCATGGACAACTGTTGGGACTACAACGAAGGCGCGAGTGAGACCCGTATGGGAAAGGCGCTGCGCGACGGTTATCGCGAGCGTGTTTTCCTGATGACGAAGATCGACGGCCGTACAAAGCAGGACGCTGCCAAGCAGTTGGACGAGTCGCTCAAGCGCATGCAGGTGGACCACATCGACCTGGTGCAACATCACGAGATTCTGCGTTACGAAGATCCGCATCGCATCTTCGACGATCAGGGCGCCAACGCGGCGTTAATCGAAGCGCGTGACGCGGGCAAGATTCGTTTCATTGGTTTCACCGGTCATAAAGATCCGCGCATTCATTTGTACATGCTCGAGGTGGCGAAGGAAAACGGTTTCGAGTTTGACACCGTGCAGATGCCGCTCAACGTCATGGACGCGCACTACCGCAGTTTTGAAAAGTTGGTGCTGCCGGAGTTGGTCCAACAGAACATCGGCGTGCTGGCGATGAAGACATTGGCGAATGGAGCGATACTTGAATCGAAGACTGTGAGCGCGACGGAGTGTTTGCAGTACGCGATGAACCTGCCGGTGTCGGTGGTGATCACTGGTTGCGAGAGTATGGAAGATCTGGAACAGGCGCTCACCGCCGCGCGCACTTTTAAGCCTCTCGGCGACGCAGAAGTAAGTGCGCTCCTCGCGCGCACCGCGCGGGCTGCATCGCGAGGTGAGTATGAACTGTTCAAGACGTCTTCGATTTACGACGGCACGGCTGCACATCCCGAATGGCTCGGCGAAGAACCACCGGACGTGAAGCGCGTGATGCAGACGTCGTGAGTTGAGTCGCGCGACTGCGCCTTTGTGAGTTCTGCGACCGTCCCGCCGCGGCTTCGCCGCCGGATGTGAGGCGAGGCTTTGCCTCGCCGTTGCGCTCGCCCCAAAAAGTTTGGGCTGTGCCCC
>DASUPR010000014.1:0-3461 GCA_036281015.1 Pyrinomonadaceae bacterium | reverse complement strand
CCCAGGAAGCCCCTCTCGCACCCCGCACTAGCAGGGGCTAGGGCGGGGTGCGAAAGGGGAAAACATTAACTTCAACTTTCGCTGAAAGGACAGGTGCCAACCGCAGCGCAGATCGTCGTTGACACCGCCGCGCGGCTGGAGTAAGTTTACGGCCTCTGGAAAACACAGATGATTTCGACACGGTCCAAGCAAATGATGGCCTCAGCGAACAAAGGCGATCAGATGTGTGCTTGTTTGTGTTGTTGTATGCCGTCAAATGAGCGGACTGTTGTGTATGTGATTTAGCTTTAAGGCAATCATCAGCATTCACCCAGGCCGCTCTTTTGAGCGGCCTTTTTTGTTGTCTGAATTTTGACTTTCTGAGAGGAAAACATGAGCAATCCAGACACGCTAGCCATTTACTACGAACACCCCGACTGGTTTCGGCCGCTCTTTGCAGAACTCGATCGACGAGCCGTTCCATACGCCAAGCTTGATGCGACTCGTCATTCGTACGACCCAAGCGAATCCGACAGCGCTTACACGGTGCTGTTCAATCGCATGAGCCCGTCTGCTTACCTGCGCGGCCACGGCCATGGAATTCTCTACACACTCCAATACCTGAACCACCTCGAGAGTTTGGGCACACGCGTGATCAACGGCGAGAAAGCCTTCGCCATCGAGATTTCAAAAGCCCGCCAACTCTCATTACTCGAATCACTCAACCTGCGCTATCCGAAAGCACGCGTGATCAACTCGCCTGCGCTCGCGGTCGAGGCGTCCGAAGGTCTGCGGTTCCCGATCGTGGTGAAAGCCAACATCGGCGGCAGCGGCGCCGGCATTGTTCGTTTCGATTCGCGCGAGCAGCTCATAAACGCGGTTGAAAACGGCAAACTCGATCTCGGCGTCGATCAAACGGCGCTGGTCCAGGAATTCATTCCACCACGCGACGGACACATCACGCGCGTCGAAACACTGGGTGGCAAGTATCTCTATGCGATCAACGTCTTCACCACCGGCGACACGTTCAACCTCTGCCCCGCCGACATCTGCCAAACCACTGACGGCGTTGAACTGTCACGCGTCGCATGTCCCATCGATGCGCCGCGCTCGGGCTTGCGTGTTGAGGCGTTTGGACCACCACGCGAGGTTATCAGGGCGGTGGAACGAATCGTTCAAGCGGCGCAGATCGACGTCGGGGGCGTCGAATACATCGTCGACGACCGCGATGGTTCATTGCTCTATTACGACATCAATGCGCTTTCAAACTTTGTCGCTGATGCACCGCGCGTGATCGGCTTCGATCCACACGCCCGCCTCGTCGACTTTCTGCAAGAGGAGCTTAGAAGATGCGCTACGGTTACTGGCTCCCGGTTTTCGGCGGTTGGTTGAGAAACGTCGAAGACGAGGGAATGGAAGCTAGTTGGAACTACGTCAGCAAGCTGGCGCGCCGCAGCGAACAGCTCGGCTACGATCTGACGCTGATTGCTGAACTCAATCTCAACGACATCAAGGGCGTCGAAGCGCCGTCGCTCGATGCATGGTCCACCGCCGCGGCGCTGGCCGCAGTCACTACGAAACTCGAGTTGATGGTCGCGGTGCGCCCAACGTTTCATCAGCCGGCGCTACTCGCAAAGCAAGCCGCGAACATCGATCACATCGGCGGCAATGGCCGGCTTTCGCTGAACGTCGTATCGTCGTGGTGGGCCGACGAAGCGCGGAAATACGGCGTGGAGTTTGAACAGCACGACGATCGTTACGCGCGCACACGTGAGTGGCTCGAGATCGTCGAGCGCCTCTGGCAGGAAGATCATTTTTCGTATGCGGGAAAGTACTACCGCGTTGACGATGCAGTGTTACAACCAAAACCCACGACCCGGCCGAGACCGACGATCTACGCGGGCGGTGAATCTGAGGCAGCCAAAGAACTGATCTCGCGCTGGTGTGATGCGTACGTGATGCACGGCGACGAGCCGTTGCGCGTGCGTGAGAAGGTTCGCGACATGTCGCAACGCAGAGAACGGCTCGGATTGCCGCCGATGAAGTTTGGCGTGGCGGCGTATGCGATCGTGCGCAACACGGAAGCTGAGGCAAGACGCGAGCTCGAACGAGTGACGAACGTCAAGCAGTTTGCGGCGGGTTACGAGAATTACCAGCAATGGCTGGCTGGAACGAAACTCGAGCAACAGGTTTCACTCGAGGATTACAGCGTTTCGAATCGTGGTCTACGTTCAGGACTGGTGGGCACGCCGGATCAGGTCGCGGCGCGTGTCGCTGAGTTTGAAGATGCTGGCGTGGACTTGTTGTTGTTGCAGTGTAGTCCGCAACTGGAAGAGATGGAGCGGTTTGCCGAGACGGTTATCGCGCTCGATCGTTGTACACCGGCGCACGTTTGAGCACCGATCTGATCCTGGCTTTGATCTGCGCTTTGTCGGGCCGTTGATACTCGCGCTCGAAGAAGTCCCAGCCGGACTTTGCTTTGCGCGCGTAAACGTAACGCAGCAGGATATCGAGCCGTCGCGAGAGATAGTTTGAGTCATCCGAGGTGCGCAGTTTCGCGATGTCTGCTTCAATGCCGTGGAGCGCGTAATCGAGAAAGAGATGATTCGCCGGCAGGTACTTCCCTGCTTTCGCGTCGTACTTAAAGATGATCTCCGGCAATGGAATCTCGCCGATGTACATCTTGTCCTGCATCTCGTAGAAGGCGGTTACCGGAAGCACGATCTCGTAGACGCCGTCTTTGTCGATGTCAATCACGTAAAACTCTTCCCTGCCGACACCGTAGTCAAAACTGTCGAAGAGCACACGTACCTGTGGTGACACACTCACCACCCAGTGCCTTCCACCGCGCGGCACCGTTTGCGAAATGATGAACTGCTGCGAACCGTTTCGGAGGAGATCGAACAACGCTAACCAAGTGCTGTTGCCTTCCCCGAAATACACTCCATCAAACTTCAGCAACCGCCGGTTGTCTTTCATGAGCGCGGCGTAAGAGACTTCAAGGTCGCGGACACCCTCGTCGCTGACCTTCTCGGTAAGGTGTCGCATCTCGTAGCCGTTGTACGAGATGTCTTCTTCACCAAAGATATCGAAGAGCTGTTGCGGTTCTTCTCGCTGCGCAGCGGGCGTGGAATTAACCTTCGCCGGGGGTTGAATGGACACTACGTCGGCGAGTCGCCCGCAATTGTGACGCGTTGTCCACTGAACGCTGAACATCGCGATAGAAACAAACGCCGTAGTAACGAACACGACGAAACAGGCGATCGATTTGCGGGTGACGTAACGGTGCATTGGGAACCTCGACGCCGCATGCTAGCGGCGCGCATTCGTCAGCACAACCGTGCTAGCCACACCCAGTAGTGCGTGAGTTCCCAAACGGAGAGGTTCAGAGTTCAGCCTTTAGGCTGCTGTAGCGTTTTCAAGGGGGAAGTTGTTGTCTTTTTCTGGCAGACAAGCTAAAGCTTGGACTCGCTTTGTCCTCC
>DASUPR010000013.1:0-10475 GCA_036281015.1 Pyrinomonadaceae bacterium | reverse complement strand
TCCCGATCCGGGTGGTTGGGCACACTGGGAAGCGAATACCGCAGCAGTGGGCCGCAACGCGACGCGCGCCGGTTTTGATTGGAGCACCGAGTTTGAGATGCACGTCGCCGGGACCAGTCCCTTCTCTCCTCCGGGCGGCGCGACAGTGCCGCAGGATGGTTGGGGCTCGTTGCATTACGACAATGCGAGCAATCGCATCAACGATCCGGGTTGGAGTTACGACGCCAATGGCAATCAAACGCGCGTGCAAAGAGGCGCGGGCTGGCAGCGTTATCAATACGATGCGGCTAATCGTCTGGTGAAGGTCAAAGCCGACGACAACGTGACGGTTTTAACCAGTTACATGTACGGCGATACAAACCTCCGCTTGATGATCGAAGAAGGCGGCACCCGTACTTACTTCGCTTCCGAAGGCGGCACTACCATGTCCGAATTTGTTGAGAGTGGCGCCTCGACTACACCCGCATGGTCCAAGAGTTACGTCTATTTCGGTGAACGGTTGCTTTCCACGCTGACGCCGAATGGCAGTGGCGGAGAAATAACGCAGCATCACCATCCGGATCGTCTTGGTACGCGGGTCGTAAGTAATCCCTCTAACGGAACTTCGTTCGAGCAGGTAACACTGCCGTTCGGCACGGCGCTCAATTCCGAAAGCACCGGCAGCACGAATCGAAGATTTACCACCTACGATCGTAGCGGAGTAAATGGACTCGACTACGCCTTGAATCGTCACTACGATTCCGACCAGGGAAGATTTACGCAGGTCGATCCGATCGGTATGAGGTCCGTCAGTCTAACCAGTCCGCAGACCTTGAACCTGTACGCTTACTGCGCGAACGATCCGGTGAACCACGTCGATCCGAGTGGTCTCGGCTTCTTCAGCTTCCTGAAGAAGCTGTTCAAGGGGATCGCGAAGTTTATCGCCAAGGTTCTCAGCAACAAGTGGGTGTTGCTGGTCGTGGGTATTGCTCTGGGAGTGATCTCCGGTTTTGGTTTCTACTGGGCCGCCACAATCACTACGGAGTTCTTCTTACCTGCGGCTATAACGCTTGCCGCGATGTCTGCCGCGCTCATAGTATCGGCCTTCCATCCGAACTTCCTGCGCGTGGTACGCACCATAGGAGCAATAGCTTCTACGGTGCAGGGGGCCATCGGGCTTATCAATCGCACGATAAATGGGCGCATCCTGGCGGGAACCCCACCCTGGAACCCCGGTTCAGGAGTTGGGCCCGTGTCCAATTTCCAGGCAGGTGGAGTGCGCCGGCCGCTTGACGATATTCAGAAATCGATTTTTGACGTCAGTATCAAGTTTTTACTTGCACGACTTAACGACAAGAACTCTCCATGCGCTAAGTTCCTGCGAGAAAAGCTTGGGTTAAGCAGTACCCGCGTAGCCAGAGCACTCAAAGGCATTCGGGCATTCGACGGTAAGACCTCGACTCTGACTCTCAAAGATGCCGGCTTGCTGCCGCTCAGCGAGAGGGGATCTACCACGACGAGCGTCGCGGCTCTCTTCAGAGATCCCAACTTAAACGCAGCCCGCGCAGCTTACGCCACTCCTGATGATCGGGGAGCGACGCTGCGTGACATATATTTTGGCTACACCTTTAGACCTCAGACCATTCTGCACGAGACGCTTCACTTCTTTACCGGAATGAATGATGACAGGCTCGCTGCGGCATTGGGTGTTAAACTCGAAGGAGTCGAAACGGGCGGCATTTCAGAGGCTCTGAAGAATGCCGGTTGCGGCTTCTGACCGCAGACTGCTCACATGCGAACTGGACTTCTCGTTAGCGTAACTCTTATGGCCCTGCTTTTGGCGGCTGGAGCAACTGCTTCAGCCGCGATGCAGGCAAACCCGGTGAGTTACAAAATCGCCCGGACTCTCCACGGTATTAAAGAAACCGACGGAATATTCCTGGTGATAAGCATTGCACCCGAAGATTTCACCCGCGACCGGATGACGCAGTTGGCAAAGCAGATCAACCATGACTTTGCCGATCGCCCAAAGGTCGCGGTCTCAATCTTCGACAACGAGACTGTCGCAAAAAACGTCGTTCCCGCAGGCTCCCACTACGTCGACTTCAAAGCAGCCGAACGCGGCGTCTATCATCTCGACCGCACCAAAGGCTCGGAATACATTCACTTCTCCAGCAAACGGGGCCGCCCTTCGAACGAAATCAAAATCAACCTCGGTCGAACTCGACCCAAACGCAAGAAAACTAACTGATTCCTATTTACCAATTCCCCCAACACCCCTTAACATGCCCGGTAATGCGACGCGCCATCTACCCCGGTTCGTTTGATCCCGTTACTAACGGCCACCTGGACATCATCGAGCGCGGCTGCAAACTCTTTGACGAGATCATCATCAGCATTCTCGTCAATCCAGAGAAACAACCCTTCTTTACCGTCACCGAACGCCAGGAAATGCTCACGGACGTTCTGCGCCACATCAACCACAGACACTGCAAATTACGCGTTGACTCTTTTAGTGGACTGCTCGTGGAATATGCCGTCGCCCAGCAAGCCGACGTGATTGTGCGTGGCATACGGGCGATCTCTGATTACGAGTATGAATTGCAGATGGCGCTGATGAATCGCCGGCTCGAGCCGGGCATCGAGACGGTGTTCATGATGCCGGCCGAGAGTTATTCTTACGTCAGCTCGCGTCTGGTGAAGGAAGTGTTTCAGTTGGGTGGCACGGTCGAAGGTCTCGTGCCGCCACTTGTCGAACAACGGATGAAAGAAAAGATAGCCCAAACATGAAAACGTTTCCCGCCATGTCACCATTTCCTGTTTCTGAAAATGTCAATCGCATGCAGTCGTCAGCCACGATGGCGGCGATGCAGGCAGCCGAAGCTTTGCGTGCGGCGGGTGTGAACGTCTGCGACTTCGGCGCCGGCGAACCCGACTTCGACACGCCCGACAACATCAAGCAGGCCGCAGCCACCGCGATGCAAGCCGGCCGCACGAAGTACACCTCGGCGGGTGGCATTCGTGAAATTCAACGCGCCATCATCGAGTTTTACAAGCGGGAGTTTGGGACTGAGTATCAACCGTCGGAAGTGATGGCCACAGCCGGCGGCAAGCAGGCGATCTTCAATGCAGTCGTGACGCTGATCAATCCCGGCGACGAAGTTTTGATTCCGAAGCCGTATTGGGTGACGTTTCCGGAGGTCGTGGTCTTTGCGGGCGGCACTCCGGTCTTTATCGAAACCGAAGAAACGGATTTTGTGCTCACGCCCGAGCAGGTTGAAAAAGCAATTACGCCGCGCACGAAGCTCATCATTCTCAATTCGCCTTCGAATCCTTCCGGACGCGTGCTGCCGCCGAACGACATCCGGCGAATCATGGAAATAACCGCCGAGCACGGCATCTACGTCGTTTCCGACGAATGCTATCTGCGCTTTGTCTATCCACCCGCGGAAGTGTTCAGTGCTGCGATTTTGCCGGAAGAGCTGAGGTCGCGCTTGTGCATCGCGGGGTCGTTCTCGAAAACATATGCGATGACGGGCTGGCGCGTCGGTTACGCACTCGCACCAACTGCATGGACCAAAGCGATGGTGAAGGTGCAGGGCCACTCGACTTCAAACACGAATTCGATCGCGCAGTGGGCGGCGGTTGAAGCGCTCACGGGCCCGCAGGAGTCTGTAGGAGTAATGCTCGCCGAGTACACGCGCCGCCGCGAGTGGCTGTTGAAAGCGTTGTGCGACATTCCCGGAGTCACGTGCGCGCAACCCGAAGGAGCGTTCTACGCCTTCCCGAATGTGCGTGCCCTTTTGAAGAATGGAATGAAAACTTCCGGTGAGTTTGCGCAGCGGCTGCTCGAAGAGGAGCACACTGTCGTCACTGACGGCGCGGGCTTTGGCGCAGAAGGCTACGTGCGTATCTCTTACGCGACTTCAATGGAGCAAATAAAAGAAGGCGTCGGACGAATCCGACGCCTCGCAGAGAAGCTCTCGAAAAGCTGATTAGTAAAGGTTGAAGTTGTATTCCAACTGCATCCACATCGAGACTGGATGCCCATCCTTCGTTGCCGGCACGAACTTGATCTGGCGCGCTGCGGCAATCGCCCTTTCAGTCAATCCATAAGGCAGACCTGAAACGGTGCGGATGTTCGTCACCGATCCGTTCGAGGAGAAGACTACCTTCAGCACGACCGTACCGACGATCTGGTTCTTGCGAGCGTCTTCGGTGTACTGCGGCTCCGGCTTGGAGAGCAGACGCGCTTTCGACGTCACGTCGCGACCGCTGAAGATTCGGTCGCCACCGCCGCCGCCACCACCCGGACCACCGCCGCCGTCGTTACGGTCGCCGCCGCCGATGTTACCGCCACGGCCCGGTCCAATACCGCCACCTTCACCAGGTCCGATACCGCCGCCTGTTCCGGTTCCGATACCGTTACCAGTACCTGGACCAGACGAAGGATCGGTGCTCTTGGATTTGTAGTCGCCGTACGGCAGCACACGCGCATCAGGTGGAACCAACAGCGGGTCGGCAACCACCGTCGCAGCCACTGGCAATGACGGGTTCTTGATTTGTGGTGGCTTCGGATCGGGCGCTACCACCTGCGGAACTGTCAATGAAGCCTGCGGAGTCTTACCAAACGAAGCTGGCTTGGCTTCTTCACGGCCACCACCGCCGCCGCCCGCGGCTTTCTCCGGTTTTGGTTTACTGCCGCCGCCACTGCCCTTGTTCAATCCGGCAGTTCCCGGATCGGGCGTCGGCTGTTCGTCGGGAATATCAAAAATCTGATCGGCGAGTTCGGCCTCTTCGCTCTGGTTTTGTGCGACCAAAGCTTCATGCCGGCGATCCAGCGCCACGATGATTCCGAGAATCGCGAACAGGAAAACGAACGAGGCGATCATTGCCGCGACTACGCTGCGCGAGTCGGAAGGCTCAGCACCCATCACTGCGGCGCCACGTTCGCGGCCCAGCCACGTTGAAAACAGCGCTATGAGCAAACCGGCGGCGAGCATCGCGAAAAGCACCAGGCCCACGCGAGAAGACATCGCCGACTGCGTGCGGTCCATCAGCATCACGCCGCCTGTAAGAGCGAGCAGGCCAATGAAAGCGGCGCCAATTGCGAGCATCATATTCGGCTTACGGAGAAACTTGATGATCATGTTGCCGTAGCCGACAAATGTTCGTTTCGTGAAGCCGAACGGATCGCGCTTGAACTCGGGCCACGTCAGTCGATACTCGCGCGAAACGTCGCCGAGTTCATGACCGAGACGGGAAAGCAAACCCTGATCGCTCAGGAACGTAAGGTGATATTCCTCACGCGGGACCATCGCCATCGAGCCGTTGCCGGCGCCGGCGTAAGCAGGTTCGCCCGGCGGTATGCCCGGGCTGAAATCTTCCGGCGCGATGCCCTGTGATCCTCCGTTCGCTCTCGTGACCGAGGGATCGTTGTCCTGGCTAACCGTCAGGCTCGGGTCATCGATATGCGCCGGAGAGATATTCGCCTGAGGCGGGATATTCGCTGCGGTCGGGACCTTTGCTGAAACGGCCGTCAACGGCGTTCCGTCGACCGGACAGAAGCTGAACTTATCAGCGAATTCTTCTTCACATCTGGAACAGAACTTCATCGATACTACCTCTTCTCGCCTATGGGGGAGCAGCACCGACTGAGACAGTCCGTCTGCACCTGAAAATTCTCTTGCAAAACTATTTGCGATTCGCTTGTCGAGAACTCTCGAAGGCCCTGGCGCGTTCCAGCGTTCGAGCAACGACTTGAGCTCATCATCGGAAATAAACTCATTTTCCGGCTCAACGCCCATTTCAGGCCTCCTTCAAAGTAACAATTTCCCGACCACTATTCAATTCCTGATCGCTGTCTATATACGGTCGCAGGATGGTTTTTAGACGTTCCCGCGCTCGAAACAAACGACCCTTCACCGCGCCTGCATCCGCACCCGTGATCTCCGCGATCTCGTTGAGACTGAGTCCCTCGTACTCGAAGAGAATGAGTGCTTCACGTTGCAACGGAGCCAGACTGAAAACAGCTCTGCGAATCTCCGCGGCAAGTTCTTCGTCAAGCAACTTTCGCAACGGCCCATGCCGGGGCGAAAGCTGAGGTTCTTCCGCGACGTCGTCGAGTCCCGTCTCGCGACCCGAACTGCGGAAGTATTTCAACGCCAGATTTCTGGCGGCCGCAAACAAGTAAGTTCTCAAAGAAGCGCGTTCCGGACGAAAGTTTTCCGGCTTTCGAATCAAGCTCAGGAAGCAGTCGTGCGTGACGTCTTCGGCAATATCAACTTCGCCGATTAACCGGTATGCAAAACGAAAGATTGGCTGCCGGTGTCGGTCGTACAACTCCAGAAAGGCTGCCTGGTCGCCCTCACCCGCTCTCTTGAGCAATGCCTCGTCTGTGTTTCTCTCGGGCAATCCAAGCACTCGATCCTGCAGGAACTTGCGTCCTGCTGTAATTACCTCAACCCTTAAAAAAGTTACGGGGGCTGAATAAAAAACTTGCGCCCGACGAATTAATTTTGCCGCTCCGGGTGCGATATTAGCCCGCAAGGGGCAGCAAGTACATACTCTTTTGCTTTCTCGCCCAGGCTGGACCCGCCCACAACAGATAGCAGCCGAGGCTTAGGATGCTGTGAAAAGCCAAACGGTTGACGGGCAAACATACGGCATCTAAGATGTTTTACTCATGCCGACACCCGTAATAATCCGTGTTATCGCTGTACTTGTAGCCATAGCCGCCCTGGCGCCACAAGCTCTATCCCAGTCCGCCAAAGCTCCCCAGCGCGAGCAGCTACTCAATGGATTAAAACTACTAATCTGGGAACAACCCGGAAGTCCTGAACTAATCGTCAAATTGCGCCTCAATAGCGGCGCTGCATTCGATCTGTCCGGCAAGTCGGGCCAGATGGCGCTGCTCGGCGACCTGCTCTTTCCCGATGCCGCCACCATCGACTATTTCACGGACGAGTTGGGCGGAAAACTAGACGTCAGCGTTAATTACGATTCGCTGACCATCACGATGGTTGGCAAGGCTTCTGAACTCGAGCAGGTTATTTCAGTGCTGCGCAACGCAATCCTCTCGACTCAATTCACGCCCGAAGTCGTCACTCGCATGCGCGACGCACGTATCAAGAGCCTGCGCGATGTGACTGTCTCGCCGGGAATGGTCGCCGACCGCGCGATAGCGGCCCGGCTCTTTGGCGACTTTCCGTACGGGCGTCTTGCGGGCGGCACACCCGAGGATCTCGCGCGTGTCGAGCGCGCCGATGTGATGCTGGCGCATGAACGTTTCCTGAATTCAAACAACGCGACGCTCGCGATTGTCGGCGGTGTGACCAGAGCGCGAACGTTTCGCACAGTGCGACAACTTCTCGGCCCATGGCGCAAGACCGAGAAGATCGTGCCGACGACTTTTACACAACCGAAAGCTGTCGATCCGCGCACGTTGATCGTCAACGTTGCTGGCCCAACCACTGAAGTTCGTTTGGCTGTTCGTGGTGTGGCGCGATCGGATGCAGATTTCGCCGCCGCGACGGTGCTCGCGCGCGTCGTCCAACATCGCTGGCAGGCAACGGCGCCTGAACTCGCGAACCAACCTGTGTTTGCGCGCAGCGATGCTTACGTTTTGCCGGGTGCGTTTGTAATGGGCGCGGCTGTCAGCACCGACAAGACTGCGGATGCGTTAGCGAATGCGAAGAAAGTGCTTGATTCGTTAGTAAGCACTCCCGCAACTGTCGCCGAGTTGGATCGCGCCAAAGCGGAAGTCGTGAACGAAGCGGTTGTGATTGCGACGAAAGGAGAAGCAGTTCCTGATCCGTGGCTCGATGCTGACACATACAAGCTCAGCACGGTGCAAGATCAACCGGCATTGTTAAGAGCGGTAACACCCGCGGACGTTCAGCGTGTCGCAGGACGGTTATTCAAATCACCGGCTTCGGTGGCCTCGGTGATCGTCGGTGAAGCAGAGCCACTCAAGGCTGCGTTGCAGGGACGCGTGCAGTTTGAAGTGCTCGGTGAAGTTTCGGCGCCGGCGCCTGCATCGAAAACACCAGCAAAACCGGCAGGCAATGTTAATCGACGGTAATCGCAAAGTGTTCGCAAGCGTCCTGCAACCAAATGCAAACGAGATTTGTTTTTACTGTGCCTGACAAAACGAACGCCGCAAATGAGCATGCGGGCCGCGTTCGCGAGATGTTTGCAGGCATTGCGAAGCGGTATGATCTTTTGAACCACTTGCTCTCCGGTAACGTCGATAAGCGATGGCGCCGGATCGTTGCAAAGAGAGTCCGCGAGAAACTTCCGTCGAGCAGTTCGCGAATTCTCGACGTAGCATGTGGCACTGGCGATTTATCGCTGACGTTGTTTGAAAATACAGGAGCTAGAGTTGTCGGTACCGACTTCTGTCGACCGATGCTGGAGATTGCAGCGGGCAAAATTCCGCATCGGATACCTTTGATAGAAGGCGATGCGCTTGATTTGCCGTTTCGCGACGGTGCGTTTGAGGTGGTGACGATCGCGTTCGGCCTGCGCAATCTCGCGAGTGTCGAGGGTGGTTTGGCAGAACTACGAAGGGTTTTGAAACCGGGCGGCTGGGTGGCAGTGCTCGAGTTTTCGAGACCGGCAAATGCGATTATGCGACCGTTGTTTGGTCTGTACTTCACGCGAGTTTTACCGTTGATGGGCGGACTGGTCAGTGGTTCGCGGATGGCATACAGTTACCTGCCGGCTTCAGTGCAGAAGTTTCCGGACCAGAGACAACTCTCGCTCCTAATGCAGCGGGCAGGATTTGAGCAGGTTCAGTTTGAGAACCTGACGGGTGGCATCGCAGCCTTGCACATGGGCAAAAGGCCGGAGTGAATTTGAGGATTGGTTGCAGCGTTCTAAACTTTGCAACCAGATACGTAGTCACGGGGTGCGGTTTGGTAAGCGCGCGGTTGTCGGGGCTGTGCGAGTATTCGAATCGTACCTCGGGCTACGTTTTTGTTTTTGCCCAAAATCCGTGTGCTATGATGCCGCGCAGTGCGAACCAACCTTCGGTATAGGATCTTCGGGATCCTGAGACGCATTCTGATCCTGCTCCTCGTTGTTTGGACCGTCGTCTCTCTTGTCACACTGCTAATCGAACTCGTGCCCGGTGATCCGGCTGTTGCTGTTCTTGGCGAGCAAGCTACTCCCGAACAGTTTGCGCAGTTTCGCGAAAGGCACGGTCTCGACCGTCCGCCCTTTTTCTTCTCATTCCCACAAGACGATAACGGCGAGCGTCACTTCGCGTGGCACGGCGCGGATAATCGTTACGTGGATTACTGGCGCGCGCTGCTGCAGGGCGACATGGGCCTCTCGTTTCGCAACGATCGCCCGGTCAGCGAATTAATTCTCGAACGCTATCCGGCCACGATCGAGCTCGCGATCTTCGCGATGATTATCGCGGTGCTGATCGCGATACCACTCGGCGTGATCGCCGGCACCAATCGCGGCACTATCATCGACAACACAGCCTCAGTCGTTGCACTGCTCGGCATCAGTCTGCCGAGTTTCGTGATCGGCCCGATGCTGGTCTACATCTTTGCCGTCAAATTCCGCTTGCTCGCGCCGTCGGGCCGTTTCGACTGGAGCGACATCATCCTGCCGGCGTTTACGCTCGGTGCGGCGCTGTCGGCGATCCTGACGCGCATGGTGCGCTCGTCCGTGATTGAAGAGCTCGGCGAAGATTACGTGCGCACCGCGCGCGCTAAGGGTTTGAGCGAGCGCACTGTAATTTACAAACATGTCCTGAAGAACGGACTGATCCCGGTTGTCACGATCCTCGGCTTACAACTCGGCGTCCTGCTCGCGGGCGCCATCATCACTGAAAAGATTTTTGGTTGGCCCGGTCTCGGCTTGCTTCTCGTCGAAGACGGGATCGGAAAACGCGATTACCGCGTCGTGCAAGGCTGCGTGCTCGTGATCAGCATGACCTACATCATCGCGAACCTGCTCACGGACATGGTCTATCGCTGGCTTGATCCGCGCATTCGAGTCTCATAGATGAACCGGCTGACAATTATTGGACTCATCATCGTTGTGGTGCTTGTGATAGTGGCGCTGTTTGCGCCGTGGATCGCGACTTACGACGTCGGCGCGACGAACCTCTCGATGCGTTACCTGCCTCCATCCGCGGAACACTGGTTCGGCACTGACTCAACCGGCCGCGACATCTTCTCGCGCGTGGTTTTCGGCGCGCGTATCTCGCTTCAGGTCGGGATCATCGTCGTTACCGTTTCGGCCGTCATCGGCACACTGCTCGGCGCGATTGCGGGTTACTATGGCGGCTGGGTCGATCGCGTTGTTTCCGGTTACGTCTTCAACGTGTTTCTCGCGTTTCCGGGTTTGTTGCTCGCGATTGCGATGGTCGCGTTTCTCGGCGCCGGATTGAACAAACTGATTCTCGCGTTGTGCATCATCGGCTGGGTCGGTTACGCGCGGCTCATCCGCGGCCAGGTCCTGAAGGTGCGCGAGTA
>DASUPR010000012.1:0-14112 GCA_036281015.1 Pyrinomonadaceae bacterium | reverse complement strand
GATGCTTGATTAGCAGCCACTGCCGGTTGCGCGTGCGCACCAGCACCCACGAGCCTTTCAACTTCTCGCCGTCCAGCGTGAACTTGAAATCGCCTGTGTTCAGAGCTTCAGCCGGAGTCAGATCGCCTTCGGGTTTGTACGTTCCGTAATCCCAGACCATCACAGTTCCGCCGCCGTACTCCCCTTCGGGAATCACGCCTTCAAACTTCGCGTAATCGACCGGATGATCTTCAACCTGCATCGCGAGCCGTTTCACACTCGGATCGAGTGACGGACCTTTCGGCACTGCCCACGACTTCAACACGCCGTCGACCTCCAACCGGAAGTCGTAGTGCAACTGCGTCGCGCGATGTTTCTGGATTACAAACATGCGCCCGGTGCGTGTGCGTTTCTTCTTCGGACCGGGCTCAGGTGTCTTATCAAACTTCCGCTTGCGTTTGTACTCGCTCAGTGATGAAGCCAATTGATTCCTCAACGGTAAATGATTCTTCAACAGGGGCGGTGGGGAAAAGATCGGTTTGAACCGGATCGAGTCCGAGCGCTTCGCGAACGCGCGCGAAGCTGCGACGGTGAATGGGGAGTGCGCCGAGCGACTTGAGAGCCTGGCAATGTTCAGGTGTTGGATAACCTTTGTGCGACGCGAGCCCGTAACCGGAATAGATCCGATCGAGCTCGAGCATGTGTGCGTCGCGTGTTGTCTTCGCGATTATGGAAGCGGCCGCGATACTGGCCGACAACGCGTCGCCGCGGATGATGCCGCGCTGTGGCGTTTCGCAATGGGGAATCCGGCGCGCATCGACGAGAATGAAATCGGGTCTTGCGTTCAGTCCTTCAACGGCGCGTTGCATCGCGAGCAGCCCGGCGTGATAGATGTTGATCTTGTCAATCTCTTCGACCTCCGCGATGCCGACCGACCAACAGATCGCGTCCTGCTTGATCTGCTGCGCGAGCTCATCCCGTTTCTCAGGATCGAGAATCTTCTTCGAGTCGTTCAAGCCGCGCAGTTTGTAATTCTGCGGCAGGACGACAGCGCCGGCGACGACGGGACCGGCGAGCGGCGCCATGCCGGCTTCGTCGACGCCGGCGACCATGCCGAATCCCTGCGACCACAATTCGATCTCGAAACGCAGCAGGAAGTGAAGCCGCTGACCCTCAGAACGATTCTCGCGGTAGCGTCCGCGGATCCGCCGTGCGAGCTGTTGAGCACCCTGGCGCGGATCGACATCCAATGCTTCAAGTAAACCTTTAGGTACTGGACGGCGGCGCTCGACGAAGCGCTTGTGCAGTTCTGGAATTGATTTGCTGAGGAGGTCTTCCACCGAACTCATGACGTTTTCGGAGGTAGTCTCGGTTTTAGACTCAACCTTGTCAAGACGGCTGTAAGTTTTTTTGCAAGGAGTGTTATTTTTGGGCAGAGGCAACTGATGAATCTCTCCCCCGGAACTCGAATGCGTCTCGTCGGCTTGTTGCCGCTCTTCTTTTTTCTCGCCCAGGGCGTTCACTACTGGCGCATCAATCAACTCGGACACATGTGCTGGATGTGCAACATCGGCAACCTTGTTCTGGCGCTCGGTCTGTTTTTCGACAAGCCACTACTGATCCGTGTCGCCGCGATCTGGACGATTCCCGGTCTCATCGTTTGGTTTGTTTATGTTGTGCTCGCGTGGGGGGTGTTTCTGACTTCGACGCTTGCTCACGTGGGTGGGATCACAGTGGCGGCGTTCGCGCTCAAGATGTATCGCATGGATCGAAACTCATGGCTCTACGCTTTTGGCTGGTACCTGGTGATGCAACTGATCTCGCGACTCTTCACCGCGCCGGAGCTCAACGTAAATCTCGTGTACGCGGTCCAACCCGGTTGGGAACGAGCGTTCACGTCTTACTGGAGCTTCTGGCTTGTGCTGACAATTGCCACAGCGGTGGTGCTCTGGCTCTCAGGATTACTGTGGCGCACTCTCTGGCCGGCAATCGAAGCAAGCCGCCGGGCGGCGACCAGTTGGTCCTGAACCCTCGATCAGGTCAGTCACCAGGTCGCAGAGATCCGAAGGATGACTCGGCTTGACCAGATAGGCTTGGGCGCCAGACTTCAGCGCCAGTTCCGAGTCGGCAGCGTAGGCTGCGGCGGAGTAAAACAGGATCGGCGTTGTTTTATCAAATTGGCGAATCTGTTTACAGAGGTCCAACCCCGAGCCATCCGGTAGCCAGGAATCTAGCAAGTACAAATCGAAGGCGCCGGCGCCCGCGAGGGCGACGCCGCTTTCTATTGTTGTTCCGGTTATCACTTCGTAACTCTTCTGGACGAGTAGGAGAGTAACAAGCTCGCGTGTGTCGTCGTGGTCTTCTATGTAGAGAATGCGACGAGGTTTTTCATTTCGCATAGGGGATGGTTGCCCGGGGGGAATTGGCCGGTGCGACCATGAAACTTTGTTTGTGCCTGTTGATAAAAAAGACCGCTAGAGAAGTTAAGGCCGAGGCACCCTATGCTTCTCAAGGTATGGGAAAGAATACGACGCCTCGGCCACCCGCTTATTGTTTGAACCGACTTTAGGTCTAATACTCGCTACTGTCGGTACGCTCGCGAACACTTTCGAACATAAAAATTGACGGACATGCCACTGTACGTACTCGCACATACGGCGTAGAATCGCCGCTATCATAAAGGTGTGTATATTCAAACTCCAACTGAGTAGTTTGCTGTCCGACACGTTTGGAGTACTGCAATGAGTAAGAAACATGAGCCTCTGATAGCGGAAAATGCCCTCTCCTCGAGTCTTGTTACCAGAAACAAGCTTCTCGCACGATGGTTAGCCACTCCTGACGCCGGCGAATATCTCTCACCGCACTTTCGGGTCGTTTCACTCGAGCGCAACCAGGTTCTCTACGAACAGGGAGATACGATCGAGTTTGTTTACTTTCCGATTGATTCGGTAGTTTCAAGTCTCGCAATCATGGAAGATGGCACCACGATCGAGACCTCAATGTTTGGATCAGAAGGTCTGGTCGGTATTTCCGCGATCCTCGGCAGCGGAATATCGAGACAATGGCTTTGGACCCTCACCGGTGGCGCTGCTCTCCAGCTCGAAGCGAAGTTCCTGGATCGACTTCTCCTCAACAACGAGGTTGCACTCAAGAGCCTGCTGAGATTCTATCGATCGACGATCACGCAGATCTCTCAACGTTGTGTGTGTAACACCAGGCACACAGTGATGGACCGCCTCTGTTGTTGGCTGTTGATGCTTCACGATCGCATCGGCGATGGTAACTTACGACTCACGCAGGAAGTGATCGCGAGCCGGCTCGGCGCTCGCCGTGCAGGTATTACAGTCGCCGCGGGCACCTTGCAAGCCATGCAGGCGATTGAATATCGTCGCGGACAACTTCACATCACGGACCGCGAAGTGTTAGAGCGGGTGGTCTGCGAGTGTTACGAGGTCATGAGCGGCGACTCCAGCTTTACCCCTCCCCAACGTCGTCATCCTTCTGCTTTATCACTGTAAACAAATAAACGGTCAATGGTAGTGCCGTTCTCGTCGAGGACTGGCACGATCGTATGGACGAAAGGAGAGCCGTCGGCGCCCGGGATGGTGGCGTTGATCGGCGGCGTTCGAACACTTTGCCTTTCACGCACTGCTTTTCTGAGTAGCTTGTTGAACTGGTCCAGGTCATCTCCGGATAAGACGTCGCTGACAGGAAGGCCAGCCGGCTGGCGGTCTCCGAGCAGTTGCTGATAGCTGGGACTAAGTGTCTGAATAGTCAAATCGTCGCCGCGCAGGACCATCACGTAATGCGGAAAGCGTTCCAGCAAGTGGGCAAGTTGTAATTGGTCCATGCGAAACTGTTTCATCAGTTCCTGTAGCTCGAGAGTTCGCGCGGTGAGTTCGTCGTTGGTAGTTTGCAACTCTTCGTTGGTAGCCTGAAGCTCTTCGTTGTTGGTTTCAAGCTCTTCGTTAGTTGCTTGCAGCTCCTCGTTGGTCGCTTCAAATTCTTCGTTCGTCGCCTGCAACTCTTCCTGGGTCAGCATCAACTCTTCGTTGGCAGCTTGCAGCTCTTCATTGGCGTCCTGCAACTCCTTATTCATCGCGCTGAAACGCTTGTTGGAAGCGCTCAGTTCGGCTACGAGCTCGGACTGCTCACGCTGCACTGTTTCGAGCCGGCGTTTCCCTTGCACTTGTTCAGTCGCATCGAGAGCTGTCAGGACGGCCAGTTCGGGCGCGCCAAGCTCAACCTGCATGATCGTTATCGTGAGGCTTACGAAACGGCCTGTACCGTCGACGGCCTCATCAAGCCCCATCTCGCGAACGGTGATCGTTGCGTGCTCGCGGAAAGCCGTATCGATTGCCTGTCGCACTTCCTGATAAGGCAAGCCTCTGACGGTATGAAGAAAGTCCTGATCGTAAGCCATGTCGTGTATTCCGAGCAGCCTTCTGGCCTGAGCGTTGATCGTCACGATGCGATACAGGCGATCGATGATCACCACAGCCACGTTCGTATAGCGGAGTATCGTCTCGTTAAGGCGCCGAAGTTGGGTGATCTCTACTTCTGCTTGAGTCATATCGAGTGGCCCTTGCGTTTGGGCTGCTACAATCTGTCGCCGCCGAGTCTCGCGTGTCACAGCGGTTGCGTGGCTTGTTAGAGCCATTGGATCGTGAAGGGGAATGGCACCCGGCCCACCCAGACAACGATAGATCTTCCACTTCTTGTTTACTAACTCGAAGCTTGCCTTCGTAGGTCGGGTAGTTTCAGCTTTACCGAGAAACAGATAACCATGTGATTGATGTAACGAGTAAGCAAAAAGATCGAGCACGACCTGTTGCAGTTCGGGTTTTAGATAGATGAGCAGATTGCGACAGGCAACCAGATCGATGTTCGGGAAGGGAACCCCGCGGCTGATGTCCTGCTGGCCAAAAATAACTACCTGACGAAGGGACTTCCCAATCCGATAGCCATGATCTATCCGTTCAAAATAACGATCTCGATAATTATCGGGCAGGTCAGCCAGAACGTTCGCTGGATAAAGGCCACGGCGGGCGAAGTTGATGGCGTCCGCTGCCAAATCCGTGGCAAAGATTTTTATGCTCCATTCCGTAAATTCGGATCCCAGATGATCCGCCAGGAGCAGCGCCAGCGTGTAGGCTTCCTCGCCAGTAGCACACCCGGCTGACCAGAGTCGCAAGATCCGGCCCTTTCCTCGGCCCCGTTCGACCAGTTCCGGAATGATGGTCGCCCTGATAAATTCAAACGCCTCCGGGTCACGAAAGAAGCCGGTCACTTTTATCAGGAACGCTCGCACCAATTCCTTTATCTCGTCAGGATGGCTATGGATGTACTCGGTGTAGCCGAGAAGGCTTGCGTTGTGCGTTACGGCCATGCGTCGACCGATGCGCCGCATGATCGTAGAAGATTTGTAGTTTCTAAAGTCGATATTTGTTTGGGCGCTTACGTGGGTGAGTAAATTCTGCAGTGGGTCGTCAGTTTGGCCTTGAGCTTTTTCTGAGACCGGTAGGTCGACGCCTCGCAGAATGTCGAAGAGCAATGGTCCGATCAGTTCCATTTCCACGACGTGATCGACTGCTGTCGGCGGCAGCGAAAGAGGCATAGACGGATAAGCCGCGGTTTGCGGGTTCTGAATAATCACCACACCACCTGCGTTCTTCACTTCCACTGCGCCCGCAGCGCCGTCTGATCCGGCGCCCGTGAGGATCACGGCAATCAGGTGTTCACCGTAAGACGCGGCCGCGCTCGACAACAGCAGATCCACTGACGGTTTCGGCCTGTCGTGATGGTCCTTTTCGAGAAGGACGTGGCCGTCCTCGATCTTTACGTGCCGGTTGGCTGGCACGACGTAAATCTTTCCGCTGTCGAGCGGCGTGGGAGATTGCTCGTCCACCATTACGATCGGAAGATGACTGCGACGCTCGAGAATTGATCCGAGATGACTTGGACGCTGTGGATCGAGATGCTGCGCTAACACGATTGGCGCGGGAAAGTTCTTATTGAGCGTGCTGACCAACGTGGAAAGAGCACCCACCCCACCCGCCGAAGAACCAACGACAACCAGATCGTTGCTTTTGTTTTCCGAGTTGTTAGTTGCCATGTTTTATCGAGGGCGCGTCGGCGATTGAACTAGCGCTCGGGAACCTCCACTTCGTCCGTCTCTTCGAGCACCGGCTCGCCTATATCATCATTCTTATCAATCAGCAACAGCTCTCGTATAACGGCACTGTTCCTTTCAGCTTCCAGGGCGCGTCTTTCAAATACCAATGCCGCACGCATCCGGTTGGTCTTGCGCGAGCGTTGGACTATGCGCCTGGCAAGAATCATCTGTTCTTCCAATGCGCGCACTGCGGACCATAGCGCGACTTCGAGCATTGTGGACTGGCCGTCAGTCAAGCTCTCTGCTGAATAAGCGTGACCGACGTGGCAGCGATAGCGAAGCAGATCTTCGTCCTTTATTTCCCACAGCGCGCCGTGACACTCAGGGCAGGTAAGCTTCGAGATGTTGCCAAGTCGCTCGACGCTGGCGATGAGTTCGTCGGCAGCCATCTCCTGTCCCATGATCTTTGCCTCAATCTCAACTTCTTCGTTCAAAGGCTTACCCCCGTTCTCATCTACCGATTGACCTGAAAGCTTGGCGAGTAACGGACCAATCTCACGAAGCGGCACTGAGTAATCGACCTTGATCCTCTGCAATACACTGGAGGGCATGCTGGGAAAAGTAGCCTCGACCGGATCTTGCACGATGGCGATGCCGCCCTGTTGTTTGATCGCACGCATACCGGCCGTGCCGTCGTTTCGCGCTCCAGTGAGCACCACGCCGATCACGCGCGGACCGGCCCAACGCGCAGCCGAACGAAACAGCGTATCGACCGATGGCCGGTGCAAATTCTCCTTCGGGCCGTGAACAAGTTTGACGTGCCGGTCTTCGATGAGCAGGTGCCGGTCGGGTCGCGCGACGTAGACGAACCCCGGAGTAATCGGTTCACCGTCTATGGCATGGCGCACCGGCAATCTCGCGTCGCGCGCGAGTATTCGCGGCAGTAGACTCGGCGCGTCGGCGCCAATGTGCAGGACGATAAAAACCGCGGCTGGTAAGTCAGCCGGCAATGCGGCAACTAAGGCAGTTAATGCCTCGACGCCCCCCGCAGAGGCGCCGACAACGATAATGTCGCGGGTGGTCATGGAAACTCCCTCGCTCTTTGCTCAAGGAGTCCTTTGCCAAAAGACTGAGGGAAGCTAAGACTCGCAGTGGCCTGTTCTACTCGCAGGGAATGCGCGGATCCTATCACAATAAGAGCATGCTGAATGTCCGATGGAGAACATCGGGAATTAGTAGTAGTTTGACATTCGTTGGTGTTTGTTTGGCAACAATTATAAGAGTTTGTGCGATACCGCACATTGCCAGAGCAGGGCGAATTGACTATACTCTCCACGTTGAATACCCCTTTCCTCCTGTGGGTATAGTTGGCGCGGCGGACGGCTAAACCGCCGCGCTTTTTTCTTAATTAGGCCTTTCAATGAAACTGAAACCTCGTCCTTTGATCGGCCTAAACCTGTTTCTGGCCATCGTCTATTTTGCCGCCGCTGAACTTGGTCTATCACTCGCCTCACTACACACAAACGTCACGCCCGTTTGGCCGCCAGCCGGCATCGCGATCGCTTCGTTACTGATCTTTGGACCACAACTATGGCCCGGCATCCTGCTCGGCGCGTTCACCGCAAACTTGTTGACGGACATTCCGGTCGCGTCCGCGATGGGAATCGCAGTGGGCAACACGTTGCAGGCGCTGGTTGCGTACTGGTTGCTGTTGCGTGTGTTGCATCGGCAGCGATCGCTGGATTCGCTCGGCGAAGTGATGAGCTTCGTGGTCTGCGCGGCAGTGATAGCGCCGTTGGTTAGCGCGACGATTGGGAGCTTGAGTTTGTGTTTGGGAGGCGCTGCTCAATGGAGTGGATTTACCTCGCTTTGGTTGACGTGGTGGATGGGTGATGGTTTCGGCGCGCTCATCGTCGGTTCGTTTCTTCTTTCATGGAACAAACCCGGGAAGTTGAGCTCAACTGATTTTCCCGAGCTTGCAGCGCTTTTTATTTCTCTTTTCATAGTCGTGCTGGTCGTATTCGGCGGGTGGTTTCCGGGACCCGTGAAGACATATCCACTCGCTTACCTGTGTCTTCCTTTTTTGCTGTGGGCAGCGTTGAAGTTTGACCAGCGAATCGTGACGACGGCGATTGTGGTCATGGCGGCAGTGGCAGTGTGGGGAGCAAAGCAGGGTTATGGTTCATTCGTGCAACCGAACCCGAACGTTTCGCTGTTGTTGCTGATCGCGTTCGTAGGCACGACGTCGTTGACGACGCTGATCGTTGGCGCGGTTATGA
Source organism: Pyrinomonadaceae bacterium (assembly GCA_036281015.1). GTDB lineage: Bacteria > Acidobacteriota > Blastocatellia > Pyrinomonadales > Pyrinomonadaceae > PSRF01. Next base: position 5,739 of record DASUPR010000012.1, on the reverse strand, counting down.
ATGACCGTCGAACCGCGGAGGCCGCGAAAGAAAAACTCGGTTCGGAATTAAAAATCCACCAGGAACGGATTGAAGACATCGTCGCGCACGTTCCGGGCGTGGTGTGGGAAGCGTGGGGAAAACCTGACGCCGCCAATCAACGCATCGACTTCGTCAGTTCGTACGTCGAGAAGATGCTCGGGTACAGTAGCGACGAATGGTTGTCGACACCAAATTTCTGGTTGCAGGTTGTTCATCCCGAAGACCGTGAACGTGCTGCGGCTGAAGCAGCGGCGATCTTTGCTTCCGGTAAAGGTGGGAGCAGCCGTTTTCGCTGGATGCACAAGGACGGGCACGAAGTCTGGGTCGAAGCGCAGTCGATGGTTGTTTGTGATGAGAGTGGTCCAATCGGGATGCGTGGCGTAACGATGGACATCACACCGGCGGTTCGCGCGGAGATCGAGCGCGGCGACCTTTTGCGGCGCGAGCGTCACGCGCGCGAAGAGGCTGAGGAAGCGAGCCGGTTGAAAGAAGAGTTTCTGGCGACTGTTTCTCATGAACTGCGTACGCCGCTGAATGCCGTTGTCGGTTGGTCGCGATTGCTGCGTGCCGGACAACTCGATCCGGACGGCGCCGCGCATGCGATCGAGATCATCGAGCGAAACGCGCTGATGCAGAAACAGATCGTTGAAGACTTGCTCGACGTGTCGCGCATCGTCACGGGCAAGTTGCGGATCAACACGCAGCTGGTGGACCTGTTGCTCGTGATCCACGCGGCGATTGATGCGATTCGGCCCGCCGCGGAGGCGAAGGAGATTGAGATACGGACGCACTTTGAGTCGCCGGACGTGATCGTCAAGGCGGACGTGGAGAGATTGCAGCAGGTGTTTTGGAACCTGTTGGCGAACGCGGTGAAGTTCACGCCGGCGCGCGGCGTGGTTGACGTTCATTTACGACAACAGGATTCGCTGGCGGAGGTCAGGATTGAAGACTCAGGGCCGGGTGTGCCGCCGGATTTTCTGCCGCGCATCTTCGAGCGCTTCAGTCAGGCCGACGGATCGAGCACGCGAAAGCACGGTGGATTGGGACTGGGATTGGCGATCGTGCGGCACCTCGTGGAGCTTCACGGCGGCACGGTTTCAGCCAGTAATCGAGATGAAAACGGGGGCGCAGTGCTGACGGTGTTGCTGCCGCGAACTACACAAATTTAATGCGAGTTTCGTTTCAACACCGGTGCATTTGGTTGCTGTGGATCGTTGTTCACCACCGACGTACCTGACGGATTGAAGACGTAACTGTCGCGCGCGCGCACCGCGAGATTTGGTTGTTTGGAGCGCACTCTAATCATTCGCCGCTGGCCCGCCTGCAAGGGACGCTTCGGGTAGTAACCGATGCTGTACTGCCGCCGCAATTCTTCCGCTACGTTTGCAAAAGCAAACGACATGTTCTGCAAACTGTCCGCGCGATATCCGCGTCCGCCGGTCGTGTTCGCGAGCTCCTGAAGATAGTTATCGCCGAGTTCGTAATCGCCGCGCGATGTGCCACGGCCGCGCGGGGGACGGCGTCCCATGCCACCGCCGCCGCCGAAAATGCCGCCGAGAATCGTTCCCCAAACATCGATCTGGCCTGACGACGGGAAATTGCCGACGTTCATGTCTCGCGCCGTGTCGTACTGCACCGGATAGATCAACGCGTCGAGTTCCTGCGCGTCCATCATGTTGCTCTGGTAATCAGCGCGGCGGCTCGTCGTGTCCACGCCGTCAGTGAAAAGCACGATCGCTTTGCGTCCCTGGATGCGCGCGAGGTACTGGTTCATCACCATGTCGACCGCGTCGTAGAGTCGTGTGCCGTCGTCGGTCCGTGCTCTTTGAATCGCGCGCTGAAGTTTCGAGCGATCGGTTGTGAACTCGCTCAGCACATTGATGTCATCGTTGAACGAAACGACCATCACGCGGTCGTCGGGCCGGAGTTGCCTGACGAACGTGATCGCCGCGTCCTGAATATCTTCGAGACGAAACTGCGTCGACGGGCTCGTGTCGAGCATCAGCACCACTGAGAACGGCTTGTCGACTGACTGAAAAAACGCGACGTCCTGTTCGACGCCGTCTTCCCAGATGCGAAAGTCGTCCTTGAGCAGGTTAGGCACGTAGCGTCCGTCGCGGTCCATGACGCTGACGGGGATCGTGATCAGCGTGGTGTTCACGCGGATGATGTCGCCTGCGTCAACTTCTTCCGGACCGGTTGGCGTTTGTTCCTGCTGCGTCTCCGGCTTGCGATTGTTCGGGTAGTTTGCGCCGCCGAGAACCGGTGGTTTAGTTGGAGGCGCGGGCGTGGTGGTCTGTGGTTCCGGCGCAGTGGTCTGCGGCACGGTGGTTTGATTCCCCACGCGTCTTGGCCGGCCCTGTCCAAAGGCGAACCCGACCGAAGTCGAAAGCAGGGAGAGGAGCAATAAGAAAACAGACAGCTTTTTCATACGAAGCTCCTGATGGTGCTTTGAGGCGCAGTTTTGGAGAGAGACGCGCAAGGGGAGAAAACGAAACGCTTCAAAGAATAGCTCCTGATTGCTTGCAGGGGCAAGCTGTTATGGGGCTCTTTGATGGCGATATACCTACTCTTCAGAGCTGCTCGTGGCAGCTGTCGACAACACATTCCAAATCAAGGGCAACGTCGCCCAGGCCTGGCCCCGATGCTGCGGGCGAAACGCAAACAGCACGATTCGTCCTTTGCCTTGTGGAACTTCAGCCAGCGCGATCTGGCCGCGGAGCTTATCCTCGCCGAGCAGCCAGCCCGAAAGCAACACATTTTCTTTCGCGTACCGGGCAATGACGCGAACGCCGTCACCCGTTGTCGTGAAAGCCGAACTATTGATGAAGTAAGCGGGCAGTTTGGTTGGTAAGTTAAATGCAAACGGGCTCTTGTTATCGACGTCCAGCGTCACGATCGAACCCGGGCAATAGAATTCCGACGACCGCACGCCCTCGAGCACGTTGCGCACGGGCAGATTGAACTGCTTGATCGCCAGCTCACACGACGCGTCGAAACAGACGAGCGTGCCGCCGTTTGAGACAAACTCCTTCAGATTCTCAACGCCGCGATCGGTGATGCCGCCGGTGAATTCAGCAGGCAGCGAACCGGCCGCGTTGCCGGCCACGATCTCCGTGCTGCGTTGCGATGGAAATAGCAGCACGTCGAATTTTGTGTGCAGCCCGCCCTGGCGGATGTCGGCGTCGCGCGCCGATGAATAAGGGACGTTGAACGTGTCGAAAATGTAGCGCGTCCAGCCTTCGTCCATGTTGCTGGTCGAGGCTTTGTAGATGCCGACGCGGACCGTCTGTTTGACCGGATTTCTGATTGGGGATTCGTCGCCCTTAGCCAAAGGAAGCGCAAGATCGGAGCGCACTTGGTTTGGATCGGTAAGACGCGTCAGACGTCTTTCGTTTTCTGCTTCACGGATCGCGGTGACCGCGGGCGCATCGACGCCCATCTGCAACGGCAGCGTCCAACCGGCGACGTCGTACGGCCGTTCCGCTTCGCCTTGCGCGGTGAGCCGGTTGGGATAGATCTGCGGTTCAAAAAGCGCGGCGATGTTGGCGCGCTGTGGTTGATTTACGAAAACGATGTAACTGCCGAGCGGCACTTCCGACATCGTCGAGTTTGCGATGATCGTGCGATACGTGCCGAGGCGCTCGCTGGGTGCATTGGTGCGTTGGAGTGTTTGTGAGCCAAACGTGAGGTGCAGCTCGCGATCGAGACGATGGACCTCAACGCCCTGGCCCAGCAAACTCGCGATCAGTTTTGCGACTGCTTCATCGCGTGCTTGTCCCGCCGGAATTAAATAAGCAATCGGCTGATCGGGTTTCGACGTCTGCACGACGTTCTTTCGTCCGAGCTCGTAAAAGTTCTGCAAGTACGTCTCGCGAAACTTCGCGGCCATCGAGAGTATCGCGCGAGAAGCGATCATCTCCATGTCCATGATGTCGCGCGGACGCCACGTGCCGGCGGGCCACGGATCGGGAAAGTTCGTCATGGCTTCCGTCGCGTTGCGCATGCCGCGCGTCGACGAGCGAGTGAGTTGTTCGCTTGTGACTGTCGTGGGCGTCATCAAGCGCGCGCTGGCTGCTTCGGAAAGGATGCCGATCGAGTTGTGATAGTACGGCGCGGTGCGAAAACCGCCGTGCCACCACGTGTCGTAAAGCGCGTTCGTCAGAATGCCTTTGAAACCGGCGGCAGTCAGATCCGCGGCGACTTTGTGGCCCACGAGACCCACCTGCCGCAACAGCACGGGCGAGATGTTTGGGTTCGGCGGATCGTAGAAAGGCGGAATAAAGAACCGCGAACCGTTTGCGCCTTGCTGATGTACGTCGTAAACGATCTGCGGAAACCACTCGTGCCATAGCAGACGCGTGACCAGTTGCGTCTCTTTCAGGTTCAACATGAACCAATCGCGATTGTCGTCGTGCCCGGCGTAGTGGTGATAGAGTTCGGGTGGTTCTTTGCCTTCGTAAGTGGTGCCGAGAGTTTTGCGATACCAGTTGGCGACGATGTCGATCCCGTCCGGATTTGGTGACGGAATTAAAAGTACGATCGTGTTTTGAAGAATCTCGCGGGTCGCGGGATCCATGGCGCTGGCGAGTTCGTAGGCGAGCTGCATCGACATCTGCGACGCAACGATCTCCGTCGAGTGAATCGAGCAGGAGATGGTGACAACAACTTTGCCGTCGGCGATGAGACGTTCGCGTTGGCCTCTTTGCGTGACCAGGCGCGGATCTGCGAGTTGGCGCTGGATGTCTTTGTATTTTGCAAGCGCCAGTATATTCTCTCGCGCGCTGATGATTGCTACGATCAACGGCCGCTTCAAAGTCGATTGGCCCAACGTTTGGACCACGACGCGATCCGAAGCGCGATCGAGACGTTCGAAATAGTCGGTGATCTGCGACCAGCCGGCGATAGTGCGATCGTCTCCGGGTGTGAAGCCGAGTACGGACTTGGGCGACGGGATCGTAGCGGCTTGCAGCGGCGGTCTTCGATAATCCTGGGTTTGCGCGAAAGAGGATGCGGCAACACACAGGAACAGGACCACAGCAGCCACGGCCGCTATGACGGGCCGAGTGTATTGATGGCTAATCATATGGCCGAGGAGTCTAGCACAACGAGGCCGCGCAGTTTTATGCGGCGGTTGCACTATTGGTGGTCGCTGTTTCTGGCGGGCGCGCTACTCGGCGTGCTGGGCCCGCCGATTCTGGTTATTGCCTGGCTCGTTAACAAGCACGATCTCGTCTATCCGTGGGCGAGCTTTGGCGCGCGGCTTTGGCTTCAGTTCAGTGGAGTGCGCGTGAACGTTCGCGGGCTGGAGCTGCTCGACCCAAAGCAAACTTACGTTTTCGTTTCCAATCACCGTTCTTATCTCGACACCGCGACGATGTTTCTATTCACCGGGCGCCGCATAGGACTGCTGGCGAAGAAGGAGCTGTTGAAAGTCCCTGTGCTTGGCGTCGGTATGGGGTTCGTGAACGTGATGGCGATCGATCGTAGTAATCGCGAGAGTGCCATTCGCACAACGGAAGCCGCCGCGGAACGCATTCGCTCGGGTATTTCGTTTGCGGTTTTTGTCGAAGGCACGCGCGCGAAACCGGGCGAGTTGCTACCGTTCAAAAAGGGGGCCTTCTACATGGCCCGACAAGCCGGAGTCCCGGTCGTGCCGGTCGCGATCAAGTATTCAGATGAATTGATGGGCAAGGGAACTGGCGAGGCGAAGTCGGG
>DASUPR010000011.1:0-3117 GCA_036281015.1 Pyrinomonadaceae bacterium | reverse complement strand
GCACGCGTTTGCGCGCTCGCGGTTTCGACGCCTCGCGCTCCTTCATCGAGAAATCCAAATCGTTTCCGACCAACATCGAGGTCGAAGTTTCACAAACGTACACTTCGCCTCCGGACATGACTCCCGCGGGCGGCGGTGGCGGTCCACAACCCCAACCGAATCCGTTTGCAGCGGGAATGCGCGCCGGCACCAACGCCACTGTGGTGATGCACTACAGCATGGTGAAGCTGCCGGAGAACCCGATGATGCCGCGTTTGTTTGACGAGCGCGTCGGCTATTTCTCGATCCGCAAGTACGACTACGGCATCGACGAGCATCGCGCGCCGCAACGCATCTACATCACGCGCTGGCGGTTGGAGAAGAAAGATCCGAATGCGGAACTTTCCGAGCCGGTGAAGCCGATCGTTTACTACGTCGATCCGGCGACGCCGACGAAGTGGATTCCGTATATCAAGAAGGGAATTGAAGACTGGCAGCCCGCGTTTGAAGCAGCCGGTTTCAAGAACGCCATCATCGCGAAGGAAGCTCCTTCAAAAACAGAAGATCCTGATTGGGATGCGGAAGACGCGCGTTACTCGGTCATTCGTTACCTGCCGTCGACGATCGAAAACGCATCGGGTCCGCACGTTCACGATCCGCGTACGGGTGAGATTCTCGAGTCGGACATTCAGTACTACCACAACGTGATGAACCTGGCGCGCAACTGGTACTTCGTCCAGGTTGGACCACTCGATCCGCGTGCCAGGAAGCTGCCTTTGCCCGATGATCTCATGGGCGAGCTCGTCCGTTACGTCATCGCGCACGAAGTCGGCCACACACTCGGTTTTCAACACAACATGAAGGCGAGTGCGACTTATCCCGCGGAAAAGATTCGCAATGCGGAATGGCTCAAGACGATGGGCCATACGCCGACGTTGATGGACTATTCCCGTTTCAACTACGTCGCTCAGCCGGAAGACAACATTCCAGTGGCAGCGCTCATTCCGGGCATTGGGCCATACGACAAGTGGGCCACGATGTGGGGCTACAAACCGATCCCGATCGCCAAATCTGCACAAGACGAGAAGGCAACGCTCGACCAGTGGGCCCGGGAACAGGACGCGAAACCCTACCTGCGCTTTTCAACCGCGGACGCGCGCGGCTCTGATCCCGGCGAAAACACCGAAGCAGTCGGCGATGCCGACGCGATCGCGTCAACGGCGTTGGGAATCAAGAACCTGAAGCGCGTGGCGGACATGCTGCTGCCGGCCACCACGCATACGGGCGAAGCGTACGACGATCTCGAAGAGCTTTACGCGCGCATGTTGGGCCAATGGGCCACCGAGCTGAACCACGTGACGGCCATCGTCGGCGGGTTCAACTCGCAGCAGAAACACGCGGGGCAAGACGGTGTGCGCTTCGTGATCGTGCCGAAGGAAAGACAGGCGGCGGCAGTGCGCTTCTTGAATGAGAACGCGTTTGCAACGCCGAGCTGGGCACTGAAACCGGAAATTCTGCGGCGCATCGAACCGTTGGGCACGACAGCTCGCGTGAACGCCGCGCAGGAACGGATTCTCAACTCGCTCTTCAGCAACACGCGCTTCGATCGCCTCGTCGAACAGGAAGCGATCGACGGCGTTGTGGCTTATCGTCCGGCGGATTTCATGTCAGACGTGCGCCGCGGCATCTGGAGTGAGATTGAACCCGGAGCGGGCGCGATACGCATCGACGTTTATCGTCGCAACCTGCAGAACTCGTACATCGATCTGCTCTCGAACAAGCTTAACGTGCGGCCGTCGGTGACTGACGACTACCGCGCATTGATCAAACAGGAACTGCGTGATCTGAGCGCCGCGATTTCCGCGGCGATGCAGCGCACCGCCGATCGGGCGACGCGTGCACACCTTGCGGATGCGCGTGATCAGATTGCGAAGGCTTTGGATCCGAAGTTTGCGCCGCCAGCGGCTCCAGCCGTGCCGGCGTTCCCATTCGGAATTGACGACAGTGAGGATCCGTTTAGTTTCAACTGCTGGCCCGACTACGCGATTCGCATTCCGCGTGAGAACCAGTAAGGACTATTCGTAACTCAGCGCTTCAACAGCATCCTGGCGGGCAGCACGCAGTGCCGGATACAAGGCACCAATGCTCCCGCCAAGGAGGCCCACTCCGAGAGCGATCAAGACCCAGCGCGGCTCGATCTCGATCGTCAAACTCGTTGCTCTCATCACCGCGGCGCGCGCCAGTAACGTCAGCACCACACCGACAGCCACACCCAGAACACTGACGATAATCGCTTCCTGTTCGATCACCCACGCAATCGCCGTCTTCGACATGCCGAGAGACTTGAGAATTCCGATCTGTCTCGTGCGTTCGGTGACCGTGGTGTACATCGCCAACAAGATCACGAGCATACTAATCGCTGCCGCAACGCCGACGACGACCTTGATGAACACATTCAACGCCGGGACACCGCTCGCGTAAATCTCAGGCAGGTCGCGTGTGAAGACAAGCTGATCTTCCGGGAAGCGCTGGAGAATGCGCGCGGCAACCTCGTCCTGCTTCGCGGGATCGACGCACGCGATCAGAATCGCGGAAGCACGATTGTCCGCGCCTTCCTGTTCCTGCATCGTGCGCAAGGGGATCTTGATGCGTCCGCCGCCGGGCGGTTCGTAAACGCCGACAATCCTGAACGGCCGTTCAAACAACTTCACCGTGTCGCCGACCTTCGCGTTGCGGCTTCGCTGCCATTCCGGATCGATGATCGCTTGGTCGCCCGACAGTTCGAGTTTGCGGCCTTCACGCATTGTGAGGCGCGCAATCGACGCGTACTCATCGTAGTTGATGCCGTCAATCAGACGTTGACCAAAACCGGAGTCGCTCTTATCGAGTGTTTGTCCGACGGGTGTTGCAGCGCGAACGCCTTCGATTTGCGCGAGCTCGGCCGCGTGAGCCACCGGCAGGCGAAACTGCGAGCCGCCGAGACTCATTGAACCGGACGCGCGAATCATGATCTCGGCGCCGATGTTCGATTCGCGCCGGCCCCGCTCGTGCAACACACCATTGGCCAGACCGACAGTGAAAACGATCAGCAGCACGCCCACCGCAGTGCCGAGAACACTGACAGCGGTGCGGGCCGGT
>DASUPR010000010.1:0-4202 GCA_036281015.1 Pyrinomonadaceae bacterium | reverse complement strand
AATGCGCTGTATCTCGTCAATGAGAACGACGGAAGCATCACCGTTGTCGATACGCGCAGCCAGCAAATTTCCACGCGCATTCAAACCAAGCCGGGAATCAGAAACGTGCGCTTCGCGCCCGGCAGCCGCTGGGGCTTTGTGGCAAATCCGAAAGAGAACGTCGTCTACGTTTTCGACGCGTCGACGAATCGTCTGGCGCACACGATCAGGGTCGAGCACGGCCCCGATCAGGTCACGTTCACGGACACGTTTGCTTACTTGCGTCCGAGTGGTTCGACTGAAGTCAGCATGGTCCGTCTCAGCACGTTGACGGGCCAACCCGACGTCGCGACATTCCCTGGTGGACAAATCGCACCCGCGAAGGCGCGCGGCGAGGGGAGCATCGCCGACATCATGGTGCCTGCTCCGGAAGGAAACTCGGTTCTACTCGCCAACCCGGCGGATGGCGTCATCTATTACTACTCGGAAGGCATGGCTGCTCCGATGGGAAGTTTTCAAAACTACCGCCGCCAGCCGCGCGCTGTGACGGTCGTCGATCGATCGCTGCGTGAAGTCACTGCGGGTGTTTACACGACCACGACCAAATTACCGAAGAGCGGCGTTTACGATGTCGCATTCCTACTCGATTCGCCGCGCATCACGCACTGTTTCAATGCCGAGGCGAAACCGAATCCGGATGTCCCGCGAGAGAAACGGGTCGCCCTCCGAATCGAGTACCTGAACAAAGAAAAGCAACTGCGCGTCGCCGAGAATTTCAAACTGCGCTTCAAGCTCGTCGATAACGCAACGTCGCGCGCAAAGACCGATCTGAAGGACGTGCGTGTGTTGACGATGTTGTCGTCGGGCGTTTGGCAGAAACGCGACTTCGCGCAGCCGGTCGGCGACGGCGTTTACGAACTCGACATAAAAGTGCCGCAAACGGGCCTGTATTTCGTGTTCGTCGAGAGCCGCTCGCAGGGCGTGAGCTTCAGGCAACTGCCTTCACTGACGTTACAGACGGCAGCAGCCACCGCGTCAACGACAGTAAAGGAGGGAAAGTAATCCATGCGTCCCATCATTAGCACGCGCCTCATAACCATCGGCTTGTTATTTATCTGCCTTTTTATCTCCGCCCCGGCTTACGCGCAAAAGCAGGCGCCGGTGAAGCCACAGCAAGTCTACTCGTGTCCGATGCACCCGGAAGTGAAAGCCAAGAAGAAAGGCCGCTGTCCGAAGTGCGGCATGGACCTGCGTCTTGTAAAGCGTGACGAAGGTGCCGAAACACCTGTTGCTCCGCCCGAAATCGGCGCCGTTAAAATGAATATCCCCGACGTCGAACTGCTCGATCAGGACGGGCGCAAGATTCACTTCTACACGGATCTGATCAAAGGCCAGACGGTCGCGATCAATTTTATCTTTACCACCTGCACGACGATCTGTCCGCCACTCGGCGCAACGTTCGCACGCGTGCAAAGAGAACTGGGCGACAAAGCGGGACGGGACGTGCGCTTCATCTCGATCAGCGTCGATCCGGCAACCGACACTCCCGAACGTCTCAAAGCTTGGGGCGAGAAGTTCCACGCCGGCGCGGGTTGGACCTTCGTCACCGGAAACAAACCACAAGTCGACGAACTGCTGCGCGCACTCGGCGCGTCTTCCGCGCGCCGCGAAGATCATTCGCCAACCATACTCATCGGCAATGATGTTAACGGAACTTGGACGCGCACTTACGGATTGGCCAAAAGCAGCCAGCTCGTCGAGATGATCAACGACGCCATCGCAGGCAAGACCGCTACCGCGGAGGTATCAAACTAATGAAACGTCAAATCTTCTTTTTGCTCATACTGACGCTTGCCGTTTTCACGCAGACGCCGGCCCAGACTGCCACGGATTCGAAGAAACCCGCAGCGCCAACGCCGCCGCACGATCATTCACACATGTCGAAGAATCCGGCCGAGGCTTCACCGGCCGAGAAGTACTTCACTGACGTCGAACTGATCGATCAGAACGGAAAGAGAGTGCGCTTCTACACGGACGTGCTCAAAGGCAAGACCGTCGTGGTCAATGCCTTCTTCACGAGTTGCACGTCGGTGTGTCCGCCGATGAACCGCAACATGCAGAAGATTCAGGAAGCGTTCGGCGACCGCGTCGGCCGTGACGTTTTTCTCGTCTCGATCACGGTCGATCCGGCCGTCGACACGCCGGAGAAGATGAAGAAATACGCGCAGAACTTTCACGCTGGTCCGGGCTGGATCTTTCTGACCGGAAAGAAAGAGAACCTCGATTGGGCGCTCTACAAGTTGGGCCAATACGTCGAGAACAAAGATGACCACAAGACGATCCTGATCGTCGGCAACGAAACGACCGGGTTGTGGAAGAAAGCGTTTGCGATGGCGAACGTCGCCGAGCTCGTGCAGGTCGTCGAAAGCGTGGTTAATGATAAAGGCAAGTAACAGGAGTCTTATGAAAAAACATTTATTCGTCCTACTAATCATATTGGCGCTGAGTGTGCCCCTTGCGGCGCAGAGTGTTGACTGTGGCTGCGAAGACAGGCCGCTTCCGGACGTACTCGGCGTCGTCAATGGCGTCAAGATCACGAAACAGGATCTGAGCTCGGAAACACGTTCGCGGGTGGAACAGTTGCAGCGGCAGGTGATCGAGGCGCGTCAGCGCGAGCTCGATTTGCAGATCGATTCGCTGTTGCTGGAAAACGAAGCGAAGAAGCGCGGCGTTACGCAGTCGCAGATCATAAAGGATGAGATCATCGCGAAGGTCCAAACGCCGACCGATGCGGATGCGCAGGCGTTCTACGATAAGAACAAAGCGAGTATCAAAGCGGAGTTCAAGGATGAGAAAAGCAACATCGTCGAGTTTCTCCGTTATCAACGGCAGCAGGAAGAGGCGCAAAAGCTCGCCGAGCGTTTGCGCACTGCGGCGCAGGTGAAGGTGTTGGCGAAGCCGACCGCGCCGGTTCTGACGAGTGCAGATCGCGCGCGTGTGTTGGCCGTCGTCAACGACAAGCAAATCACGATGGGCGACATCGAAGACAGTCTGCGCCCGCTGATCTTCAACGTTCAGGAACAGGTTTATGCGCTGCGTAAGCAGGACCTCGAGCTGAAGATCAATGACACGTTGCTCTCGCAGGAAGCGCAGAAGAAAGGTGTCACCACGCGCGCGCTGCTCGACGCGGAGGTGAGCGCGAAAGTGCCGGCTGTCACGGAGGCGCAGGCGCAGGAGTTTTACAATCAGAATAAAGAGCGGATCAGTGGTGAATTTGCGCAGCTCAAGACGCAGATCATTCAGTACATGAAGGAAGAGAAAGAGCAGGCAGCGACTCTTGCGTACGCCGAGCAGTTGCGGCGCGCGTCGAAAGTCGAGATGAATCTGACGGCGCCGGAGTCGCCGGCGTTTTCGATCGCCACGGACGATCAGCCGGTGAAGGGAAACGCGAGGGCGTTGGTCACCATCGTTGAGTTTACGGATTTCGAATGCCCGAGTTGTGCGCGGCAGCATCCGGTGCTCGAACGGATCGTGAGCGAGTTTGGCGATCGCGTGCGGCTCGTCGTGCGCGACTTTCCGCTGTCTCAGCACGCGAACGCGCGCAAGGCTGCGGAAGCTGCTGAAGCGGCGCGCGAGCAGGGTAAGTACTGGGAATACGCGAGCGTGCTTTTCCGAAACCAGTCAGCGCTTGGTGTTGATAAGCTGCGGCAGTACGCGACCGAGGTCGGTCTCGATCGCGCGCGCTTCGATGCCTCGCTCGAAAGCGGAAAATTCTCGGACAAAGTTCAGCGCGACGTGATCGATGGCCGCAAGCTGGGCATCAACGGCACCCCAACGCTCTACATCAACGGCAGGCGCCTCTCCGACAATTCCTACGAAACTCTAAAATCCGCCATCGAAGCCGCCCTCAAGACAGAAGCAAAAGCCCGGCCGTGATGAGTTCAGGTAGCGGCTTCGGCGCCGGATGTGAGGCTTCGCTGCGGCTCCGCCGCCGGATGTGCGGTTACGCCACCGTGGTGCGGCTTCGCCGCCGGATGTGAGGCGGGGCTCCGCCCCGCCGGAGGTGACTAAAGAAAAAGGAAGGGGGCTCTGCCCCTGGTACGGCCTATGGCCCAAGATCGTAGGGCAAAGCCCGAACCACCAGGGGCACAGCCCTTTTTCATAAGCTAAACTTGCCGGCGTGGCATAGCCTCGCCTCACATCCGGCGGCGAAGCCGGCGCCC
>DASUPR010000009.1:0-10054 GCA_036281015.1 Pyrinomonadaceae bacterium | reverse complement strand
CTCGGATAAATTAAAGCGCACGCTGAAGAATCTGCGGGGCGAAGGCGTTCTTACAAAGGAGCACGTTGACGCGGCGCTGCGCGAGATTCGCCTGGCCTTACTGGAGGCCGACGTCAACTATAAAGTCGCCAAAGACTTTATCGCTTCAGTTCAGCAGAAGGCGGAAGGGCAGCAGGTTTGGCAGGAGCTCAAGCCGTCGGAGCAGGTCGTAAAGATCGTCTTCGACGAACTGGTTGAACTTCTCGGTGGCCAATCTTCGCGCCTCGTTTTTACTAAACAGATTCCGAACACGGTCATGGTGGTCGGGCTGCAAGGCTCGGGTAAAACCACTTCGACCGGAAAAATCGCGCGCTGGCTGGCGGCAAATCAGGATCGTAAGCCGCTGCTGCTTTCAGTTGACGTTTACCGCCCGGCCGCGCGGGAACAGTTGAAGGTCATCGCCAAGGCGACTGGCCAACAGATCTTTGAAGATCCGCAAACCAACGATCCAATGACGCTGGTCCGTGGCGCGCTCAAACACGCACAGCAGACTGGTTTCGACACGTTGATGATCGATACGGCGGGCCGCCTGCACATCGACGATGAGTTGATGGAAGAGCTCGTCACGATCAAGAACGAAACACATCCGGTCGAAACGCTGTTTGTGGCTGATGCGATGACGGGTCAGGACGCTGTTCGTTCGGCGGAAGAGTTTCACCGGCGCGTCGGCATCACCGGCGTGATTCTGACGAAGATGGACGGCGACGCGCGTGGCGGCGCTGCGCTTTCGATCAAACAGGTCACTGGACAACCCGTGAAGTTCGTCGGCGTCGGCGAGCGTTACGACGCGCTCGAGCCGTTCTATCCCGATCGAGTCGCACAACGAATCCTCGGGATGGGCGACGTTTTGTCGCTGATCGAAGAGGTTCAGTCGAAAGTCGATCAGAGCGAAGCCGAAGCGCAGCTCAAGAAGCTACAGCAGAACGAGTTTACGTTAGACGACTTCCGGTCGCAGTTGCGCCAGGTCAAGAAACTCGGCTCTTTCTCAAAGATCATGAAGCTGCTGCCGGATCAGCTTCTGGGCGGCATGGGAATGCCGCAGTTGACAGACGAGCAGTCGAAGCAGATGGAACAGGAGCTGAAACGCACTGAAGCCATCATCGACTCGATGACGTGGGAAGAGCGAAACGATCATCGCATCCTCAACGCCAATCGCCGGCGTCGCATCGCTCGCGGATCAGGAACGAACGTAGCCAGCGTCAATCAGCTCATCAAGCAGTACGTCGAGATGCGGCAGATGATGCGGCAACTTTCCGGCTCCGGCCTTTTCGGCGGCAGTGGCCTGAAAGGCAAGATGATGCGAAAGATGACGGGCATGCCGGATCTGAGCGGGTTTGGTGGTGGTGATGAAGGCGACATGCCGCCGATGCCGGCGTTACCGTCGGGGCCGGTTGGACCATCGAGAAAGAAACTGAAGAAGAAACGAAAGAAGCGACGACGATAGGAGAACAATCTTGTTAGCGATTAAGTTAATGCGCACCGGCGCCAAAAAGAGCCCTTCGTATCGGGTGGTTGTCAAAGAGAAGCAGTCGAAACGCGACGGCGCTTATCTCGAGAACCTGGGCACCTACAACCCGACTCGCAACCCCGCCGAGATCAAGCTGAACCTCGAGCGAGTCAACTACTGGATCGAAAAAGGCGCGCAGCCGACCGACACCGTGCACCGGCTGATCAAAGCCAGCGCGAAGGCCGCGGCGGCTACTGAAGTACAATCCTAAATAGTCTCTTAACAGGCGGAAACCATGCGAGACGCTATCGAAATGATCGTTAAGTCGCTGGTCGACGACACAGAGACGGTGGATATTCGCGAAGTCGAGCAACGCAATGGCGCCACGTTGATTGAAGTACGTGTGTCGCCCCAGGACATCGGCAAGATTATCGGTAAACAGGGCAAGACCATTCGCGCCCTCAGATCTTTGGCAAGAATCGCCGGCACGAAACAGAATCGACGATACCTCCTGGAAATCGTGGAGTGAATCATGGCAGACGGCGGCTCGGATGATTTGATTGTGATCGCCCGAGCGGTCCGCACCCACGGATTGAAAGGCGAGATCGTCGCCGAGCTTCTGACTGACTTTCCGGAACGATTCGAAGACGTTGACGAACTGACTCTCGTCTCTCCGTCAGGAGAACAGAAGCACGGCGAACTCGAAGACTTTTGGTTTCAGAAAGACCGCGTCGTTGTAAAGCTCGCCGGTTACGACGACGTCGATCAGGCAAAGTCGTTAGTTGGTTACTACTTCGCGGTTCCCGATTCCGAGCGAGTTCCTCTCGAAGAAGACGAGTTTTACGACTGGGAACTCGAAGGCTGCACCGTCAAAGCCGGCGACACGAGCATCGGCCAGGTTCGTTCGGTACTGAGGACAGGCGGAGCCGAGATACTGGTCATCAGCGACGATTCGGGAAAAGAACAACTCGTTCCGCTCGCAGCAGAAATCGTCGTCAAAATAGACACTGCGGCAAAAGAGATTTTGATAGACCCGCCCCAAGGGTTATTGGAGCTGTAGATCTTTGAGCAATGTTACGGTTCGATATCATCACGATCTTTCCCGAGTTTTTCCGCGAAGCAATCGATTGCGGGATCGTGAGACGAGCGCGTAACGCCGGCCTCGTCGAAATCGTCGCGCACGACCTGCGGCAATGGACCACGGACAAGCATCACGTGGTAGATGACAGACCGTTCGGCGGCGGCGACGGAATGGTATTGAAGCCGGACCCGATCTTTGCAGGCGTTGAAGCGCTGACTGGCGCTGCGAAACGCGAAGACCTGCCACCGCTGACGCGCGTGGTTTTGTTATCGGCGCAAGGCGAGGTTTTTTCGCAGCGGTTGGCCCAGGAGCTCGCACAGAGCGATCTGCGCATCGTGCTTTTGTGCGGACGTTACGAAGGCGTCGACGAAAGAGTCTCCGAGGCATTGGTCACCGATGAAATATCGATCGGCGATTACGTCTTGTCGGGTGGCGAACCGGCCGCGCTGGTGATGATCGATGCAGTCGTTCGATTGTTACCCGGCGCGTTGGGCAGCGAGACGTCGGCATTGTTTGAATCGTTTTCAGAGGGCTTGCTGGATTATCCCCAGTACACGCGGCCGCCCGAGTTCCGCGGCATGAAAGTCCCGGAAGTTTTGTTGAGCGGGAATCACGCGGAGATCGCACGTTGGCGAAAAGAGGCCGCCCTGGAAAAGACACGGCGCAAGCGCCCCGATTTATTGAAGAACTAATAAGTGAACGCGGAAGAAGGAGCATCACAATGAACCGATTGGATAAGATTGAAGAGACTCAGTTACGAAAGAACATTCCGGAGTTTCAGCCGGGCGACACGGTCCGCGTTCATGTCCGGATCAAGGAATCCGAGACGAAAGAAAGACTGCAGGCTTTTGAAGGCGTCGTGATTGCGCGTAAGCATGGCGGCGCACGCGAAACCATCACGGTACGGAAGACCAGCTTCGGCGTCGGTGTTGAGAGAATCTTTCCGCTGCACGCCACGATCATCGATCACATCGATCTCGTCAAACGAGGACGCGTCCGGCGCGCCAAGCTCTACTACCTGCGCGGACTTCGCGGTAAGGCAGCACGTATTCGCGAGCGCGATACGCGCGGCGAGCGAAACGAAGAGCAGGCCGCGGCTGCCAAAGGCAAGTAGGAACTTCCTCGGTCTGACAATTTGAAACGGGAGAAACCGATTGCGGATCGCAATCGATGCGCATTCTGTCGGGGCGAAGCTTGGGGGAAACGAAAGCTACGCCGTTAACCTTATCGAAGCGCTCGCGCAGATCGATAGCGTTAACAATTACACTCTCTACGTCACTACTGCCGAGGCGCGCGATCGTTTTCACCAGCGCTGGCCCAACTTCAAAGTTCACACTACGCTGCCTCACACGCCGCTGATCAGAATCCCGCTGACACTCAGCGCCGAGCTGCGCAAACATCCCGTTGACGTGCTGCACGTACAATTCACGGCGCCGCCGTTCTGTCCGTGTCCCGTGGTCGTCAGCGTTCACGACCTTTCCTTCGAACATTTGCCACAGACTTTTCTACGCCGCAGCCGGACGCAGTTGCGGTTGACAGTGCGGCATTCTGCCCGGCGCGCGGACAGGATTCTTACGCTTTCCGAGCACACCCGCGGCGACGTTATCAAGACCTACAAAATAGATCCGGCAAAGGTTGTTGCAATTCCGCTGGCCGCTCCGGCCCACTTTGGACCAGTCACGGACGATAAGGAACTTCAACGTGTGCGACACAATTACGGGATAGACGGAGATTACGTTTTATCCGTCGGTTCTATTCAGCCCCGTAAGAATCTGGTGCGTCTAATAAATGCGTACGCATCGCTGCGAGGGATTCACTCAGGAAATAGTTTTCCAAAACTCGTCATAGTAGGTAAAAAGGGTTGGCTCTATGACGAGACTTTGCGAGCCCTTGAAGAAACAGGCGTCAAAGATTCGATAGTGCTGACGGGTTATGTTCCGGAGCCGGATCTGCCGGCACTTTATTCCGGGGCACTCTGTTTTGTTTATCCGTCATACTTCGAAGGCTTTGGTTTGCCGCCACTCGAAGCAATGAAATGCGGCGCTCCGGTCGTCGTCGGAGATGCGACGAGCTTGCCGGAAGTCGTCGGTGATGCCGGATTGAAGGTTGACCCGTTCGATGTCTCAGCGATCGCGAAGGCCATCGGCGAGGTAATCAACAATTCGGAATTGCGCAGGGAACTACGTGTTAAAGGTCTAAAAAGGGCTGAAATGTTTGACTGGCGAAACACCGCACGGCAAACATTGCAGGTCTACGAACAGGTCGCGCGGAAGTCTTATCGTTCCGCAGCTACGTAAAATGCGCATCGCTATCCTGGGAACCCGAGGTATTCCCGCCAGCTATGGCGGGTTTGAAACCTTCGCCGAGCATCTCGCCACGCGGCTCGTCGCTCGCGGTCATGAAGTGACTGTGTACAGCCGCGCTCATTACGTTTCCCCGCGACAACTCGAATATCACGGCGTTCGGATCGAAGTCTTACCGACGATCCGGCACAAATACTTCGACACTGTAGTTCACACGTTTCTGTCCGCAGTTCACGCCGTTTCCCGCCGCTTCGACGCGGCTTTGATCTGCAACTCTGCGAATGCGCCGTTCAGTCCGATCCTGCGTTTCACCGGGACGCCAGTGGCGATCAACGTCGATGGGCTCGAGCACAAGCGGAAAAAGTGGGGCGTGCTGGGGCGTCGTTACTATCGTCTCGCTGAGTATCTGTCGACAGTATTGCCGAATGAAGTGGTGACTGATGCGCAAGTGATTCAGGATTATTACCAGGTCCACCACAACACGCCGTCAACGATGATTGCTTACGGAAGTGAAGTGGAACGGCGTCCGGATCGTGCGGCCGTGCGCAAGTGGCGTGTCGAGCCCAATCGCTATGTTTTGTACGTCTCGCGGCTGGAGCCCGAGAACAATGCCCAGTTGGTTATCGAGGCTTTTAAGAAAGTGCGGACCGCGTACCGGCTACTGATCGTGGGCGATGCTCCGTATGCTGAAAGCTATATCAACAACCTGAAAGCCCAGGCGCGCGGCGACAAACGCATCATCTTTACGGGCTTCGTTTTTGGTCAGGATTATCGCGCGCTCCAGCAAAACGCTTATTGCTATGTTCACGCCACCGAAGTCGGCGGAACGCACCCGGCGCTGCTCGAAGCGATGGGCTACGGAAACTGCGTACTGACACTCGCAACACCCGAAAACATCGAAGTCGTTGGGGACGCCGGCGTGCCGTACATAGATGAATTCGATCTCGCCGAGAAACTACAACGCGTGCTGCGCGACGGTTCGCTGGTCCACGCCTACCGGCACCGCGCGCAGCTTCGCGTGCGAACTCATTACGACTGGGAGAATGTCGTGGACCAGTACGAACGGCTGTTCGCGCGGATGTGCGGCCAGGAACCCCCGGAAACTTCACGCATACCGGAAACTGAGGAAACGGAGATTTCCACCACGGCTTAGAAAATAAAAAAGCTTCAGAAAGAGGGATGCCCCGCCTGTTCACAGGAACTGGCGGGGCAAAGCGTTAAAGGGCAGGGTTCGGGCAAAACAAGGGTGGCAATCCAAAGCATGAGAACCACTCGAACTACGAACGGTCCGTACGGGCGGTGCGTTTTTGCGGGTAAAGATACTGGTAAAAATAGCAATAACTGCGCACAGCCGATTGGCACCCAGGGACTTGTCAAATAAGCAAAAAACCTTACTAACTATTAAGTGTGAGGAATTATACGTTTTAATTGTGACCTGTCAAGCACATTATTAACTATTTCGCAAAAATTTCGTGACGGCTTCACTCGCCCGAACGGGCGTTGGCAAGTCGATGGGCCTGGCGGCGTACCGTCTCGGACACGTTGCGGTTCTGGGAAAGGGTCTGGAGATCCTTGGTTCGTATTCGCAAAAGGATGTTCATCGCCGTTGGAATCGGCGTCTTCGGATTGCGTGCGAGGTTGTGAATTATAGAGTAGTTGCGCGCCCAACTTCTGTTCATCGCGATCAGGCGCAGCACCTCGTCCGACACGGTCCGCATTGCGGCGATGTTTTCAATTTCCTGTTCGGTGATGCGCGGGTTGTTCACCACGGCCGAACAGACCACCTTGTTTGAATCGCGAATCAGGATGCCGCGTGCTTCACGGTCGCCTTTCAGCGCGAGCTTCACGCGGTCCTTTGTGTTCATGAACATGATGCGGCGAATCAGTGATACGCGTTCGGCATTGACTTCGCTGCCGGTCTCGTGCCGCTCTTGTTCGAGTATGCGTTGAACGTTCGCGGTGATTTCCTCCGGAGTTTCCGAAATGAGATCGGCATAACGTTCCGCCGGCAACCAGCTATCGTCGAGATCGTCGTCGGAGACTTCGATGTGCTGAGCGATCACCCACGCGTCGTCAAAACTGAGTTCGCCGGCGGCCGTTGTTAATTCCGCCGTTTCGAAAAACTCGGCGGCGGCGGTTTGACCACGCGCGCGCAACTCGTCGGCGATCTGGCGTGCGCCGCGTTCTTTCTCGAAAAACTCTTTGCGTGTTTCGCGCGCGCGCCGTTCAGCTTCACCGGTGCGCGCGGGGTTCGCGAGTATGGCGTCGATCAACTCCGGCGCACGCACAAGTCGTTGCTGGTTGATGGTGATCAGTTCGAGCAACGAACCGTGTGCTGTTGAGGCGGCGAGTTTTGCAAGTGCGTCGTCGGGCGTTTTCGGATTGAGGATTGCTGCTTCGTAGATGTTGAGCGTTGCATCGGGTTGCGTAGCGAGATACGCAAGCACGCGCGGCGGCGTGTCGTCGGCAGTTGCCGCGACTAAGAGATCTTCAGGAGTTTCGGCTTTGAGAGTTTCTTTTGCGGCGGTGGCGAGCTCAGTGTCGTTGCCTTCGGCGAGGGCCACGAGGATCTCCAGCAGCTCGTGTTGCTGGAGCGGCAACATTCCGCGAGCAGCGGCAAGCCGCGCCGGTTGGGGCGCGGTGCCGCTGATGATCGCTTGGACGACGGGATTAGTTGAGCTCAATCAGGCGTTTATGCCGTGACACTTCTTGTATTTCTTCCCTGAACCACACGGACAAGGCTCATTGCGTCCGACCTTGGGTTGATCGCGAACCACCGTCTTCACTTTGCCGTCTTCCTGTCCAGCCGGAGTCGCACCCTGGTTTGGACCAGTGAAGGTCAGCGGAGTCGGACGAAGTGGCGCGCGACGACGCACCGTTTCGGGTGGATCTCCGGACACGATTTGCAGATTGAAGAGCGAACGAATCGTGTTCGTATCGATGCGGTCGAGCATCTCCTGGAACATGTCGAAGCTCTGCTTCTTGTACTCAACAAGCGGATCCTTCTGGCCGTAGCCGACCAGCCCGATGCCCTGCTTCAGGTGGTCCAACGAGAGCAGGTGGTCCTTCCACTGCGCGTCGATGATGTTGAGCATGATGATGCGCTCGTAAGTGCGCATCGCTTCGGGACCGATCTGCTCTTCCTTGTGTTTGTACTTCTCTTTCAGCCGTTCCCAGATCGTGTCGACGACTTCCTGCGTCGTGTAACGCTGCAGATCGAGACCTTCGCTATCGACGTCGAAGTCGTAAATCGTCTTGATCTGAATCTTGTAGTTTTCGACGTCCCAATCGTCCGGCGAAATATCCGGATTCAGGTATTGCCGCGTGAGGTCTGACAGCAGGTCGTAAGCCACACCCGCAGCCGGCGGATCGCCCATCAGGTACTCACGCTGATCGGGCTCTTCCATCAACTGCCGGCGCAGGCCGTAGATCGTCTCGCGCTGCTTGTTCATGACGTCGTCATACTCAAGCAGGTGTTTGCGAGCTTCGAAGTTGCGGCCTTCAACCGACTTCTGCGCGGCGGCGATTCGCTTCGAGACCATGCCCGATTCGATAGCCACACCCTTTTCCATGCCGAGCCGTTGCATCAACGCTTTGACTTTGTCTCCGGCGAAGATGCGCATCAGATCGTCTTCCAACGAAAGGAAGAAACGCGACGAACCCGGGTCGCCCTGGCGTCCGGCACGTCCACGAAGCTGATTGTCGATGCGCCGCGATTCGTGACGTTCGGTGCCGATGATGTGCAGCCCGCCGAGGCCGACTACTTCGTTGTGCTCATCTTCGACAATTCTCTTCGCGCGTTCGAAAGCGATCTTCCACTGCTCGTCCGTAGCTTCGTCGGGATCGATCTCTTCCTTCTTCAGAAACTCGCGCGCCATGAAGTCGGGATTGCCGCCCAGCAGAATGTCGGTACCACGGCCTGCCATGTTGGTGGCGATCGTCACCGAACCTTTGCGGCCTGCCTGGGCCACAATCTCCGCTTCACGCTCGTGATACTTCGCGTTCAGCACGTTGTGCGGCACTGCTGCCTTCAGCAACCGCCGCGCGATCAATTCAGAGTTCTCAACCGAGACGGTACCGACGAGCGCCGGCTGGCCTTTCTCGTGACAATTCTTGATCTCTTCTACGACCGCATCCCACTTCTCAGGCAGCGTGCGATAGATCACGTCCGAATTGTCGGTACGAACCATCGGCATGTGCGTCGGGATCACGATGACGTCGAGTTTGTAAGTCGAGGCAAATTCCGCCGCTTCGGTTTCGGCCGTACCGGTCATGCCCGAGAGCTTCTCGTAAAGACGGAAATAATTCTGCAGCGTGATCGTCGCGAGCGTTTGGTTCTCTTTCTCGATCTCGACGCCTTCTTTTGCTTCAACCGCCTGGTGCAAACCGTCTGACCAGCGCCGGCCCTTCATCAAGCGTCCGGTGAAGTCGTCGACGATGATGACTTCGCCATCCTGGACCACGTATTGGTGATCGAGTTTGTAAAGCGTGTGGGCCTTCAACGCCTGCTCGACGCAGTGCAGCAATTCCATGTTCGAAGGATCGTAGAGATTGCCGACGCCCAACAGGCGCTCCGCTTTGTCGACACCCTCTTCAGTCAACACTGCGGTGTGCACTTTTTCGTCGACAACGTAATCGCCGGTCTTCTTACCGTCGATATCTTCGCCCTTCTTGAGGTGCGGAATGATCGCGTCGGCGTTTTTGTACTTGTCAGTCGCTTCGTCTGATGGACCAGAAATAATGAGCGGCGTTCGCGCTTCGTCGATCAGGATCGAGTCGACTTCGTCGACGATGGCGAAGTAGTGACCACGCTGCACGCAGGTCGCGAGGTCAAACTTCATGTTGTCGCGCAGGTAGTCGAAACCAAACTCGTTGTTTGTTCCGTAAGTGATGTCCGCGGCGTAAGCTGACTGGCGTTCGAAGTCGTCCATGTCGTTCTGAATACAGCCGACTTCGAGACCGAGGAAACGATGAATCTGGCCCATCCACTCCGCGTCGCGCGAAGCGAGGTAATCGTTGACGGTGACGACGTGAACGCCGCCGCGCCCGGTTAACGCATTTAGATATGCAGGCAGTGTAGCGACCAGCGTCTTACCTTCACCAGTTCGCATCTCGGCGATCTTGCCCTGGTGCAACACGATGCCGCCGATCAACTGCACGTCGAAGTGGCGCATGCTCGTCGTG
>DASUPR010000008.1:0-2478 GCA_036281015.1 Pyrinomonadaceae bacterium | reverse complement strand
CACCTTCGCACCGGCCTTTAATTTTTCCTCAACACCGTCGAGCGCCGGAATCCACGTAGACACCAGATGGGCCGTGTAACCCGGCCGGAAAAACCGTTCGGTGCCGATGAAAAGATCGGGGTGATGTTCGCCCCAAAGCATGCCGCCGCCGTTGCGGAAATAGTTTTCAATGCGTTCAACCGCCTGCGTCATGGCTTTGACGACGAAAAAACCACCGCCCACATAAAACGGGCTCTGCTCGTCGGTCAGCGCGACCGCCTGCTCGGGAGACAGCGAATAACGCCCAGTCGCCGCATCGTATTCGGCATACCCGCCCGACGCCTGGTTCACGAGCCACTCGCGCACGTAACGCTCCGTGGTGTTGGTTTTCTCTGCGAGTTCGGCCGGAGTCAGGGGGCCGTCGGCGGCCAGCGCCTTATAAAGGCCGAGTTTTTGACCGATGTAAGCAAGTGAGGAACTAAGGGAGGCGCCAAAATCACCGACCACCTTACCCAGGAACTGGTTCATTTTGTCTTCGTTGATCTCTGTACTCTGGACTGGTGTAGACATAGGAAACTCCTCGTACGTAATTTAAGAAGGACGGGGGAATAAACCCGCAGCATTTGCGGCGTCGCGCATTTTACCGCGCTCTGCTAGTATGAGCACGCATTCTCACGTGTCAAAAAAGGATCAGGAGAACTGAAACGAATGGGCGATGATCTAAGGACAGAGCGCGAGCTGTCTCTGGATTTCTTGCGCGTATGCGAAGCGGCCGCGATTGCAGCGGCACGGACGATGGGCCAGGGGGATCGCAAGTATTCCGATCAGGTGGCCGTCGAGGCCATGCGCGAAGTCATGGACACGGTTCCCATGCGCGGCCGTGTGGTGATTGGTGAAGGCGAACGCGACGAAGCGCCGATGCTCTACATTGGCGAGGAAGTCGGCGGCGGTTTCGGCGTTGGCGAGGAGATCGCGGAGTCGTGCCCGGAGATCGACATCGCGGTCGATCCACTCGAAGGCACGAACCTTTGCGCACTCGGCGCCAACAACGCCATCGCAGTGCTCGCAGCGGCTGAACGCGGCGGACTGCTCAACGCGCCCGACATCTACATGGACAAGATCGTTGTTGGTCCATCATCACGCGGCGTCGTCGACATCGACGCGCCCGTCAAAGACAACCTCAAAAACATCGCCCGTCGTCTCGGACGCGACATCGAAGACCTGACCGTGATCGTGCTCGATCGCCCCCGTCACAAGAAGTTGATCTCCGACGTTCGCGCGGCCGGGGCGCGCATTCGTTTGATCTCCGACGGCGATCTTTCCGCTGGTATTTCCTCAGCGGTTGCCGGCACAAACATTCACGCGCTAATGGGCATCGGCGGTGCGCCGGAAGGCGTTATCACCGCGGCGGCGATGAAGTGTTTGAACGGCGAGATCCAGGCCCGGCTCGTTTTCGATCCCGAGCGGTTGGGCGTCGATCGCGACAAGGTGCCGCCGCGTGAAGAGGTTCTGGATCGTTTGGCGACGATGGGGATCAAGGATCACAACAAGGTCTACGACACGGACGATCTCGCGCCCGGCAAGAAGATCATTTTTGCGGCAACAGGCGTTACTGACGGCGCGTTGCTAAAAGGTGTGCGTTTCTTTGGTGCGGGCAAACGCACTCACTCGGTCGTGATGACTACTGAGTCGCGGCACATCCGCTTTGTCGACACGCTGCACATCGAGGGCGGCCCGGATACGGTTATTCGCTTTTGAGTTTTTACGTTCCTCAAGTTGTTCCAACTCGCCGGCCGCTGGTCTTCTGGGCCATCAGCGCTGCCGCTGTGACGTTGTTCGTACTACCGATCGTCATTGCGCCACTCGCGGCGGCGAGTGGACACGGCGCCATCGCCGCGACGATCTATCGCGCCTTTGCAACGATCTGTCATCAACTCCCGGAACGTTCTTACTTTATTGACGGACACAAGCTTGCGGTCTGTTCGCGTTGCACCGGAATCTATGCCGGTTTCTTTTTCACGTTGCTCGCCTATCCCGTCATTCGCTCGCTGCGAATAACCTCGACTCCGCATCGCAAGTGGCTCTTTCTCGCTGTGCTTCCGCTCGCGATCGATTTCAGTCTGACGTTCTTCGACATCTGGGAAAACACGCACACGTCGCGCCTCGTGACCGGCCTTTTGTTGGGCAGCGCCGCTGTGTTTTTCGTGATGCCGGGCATCATGGACCTGAGCCTGCGCGCTCTCCAAAACCGGCCGCCACAGGCCCGACGCCCAACTTTCACGCTCGTCTCACCGGAAGCAATCGCCTCCGCCCCCAGCGATTACCGCCGCAAAAACACCCAAAAGCTCTGAATTAAATCCGTGTTCTTTGTGGTCTGCCCTCCCGTTGAGCTACAATCTGGCGCTTTATGTTGCAAGCTCCAGCACCAACTCCCTGGCCGAAACCCATCGGTCCCACACCGTACGAAATCTTCGAGCGCTACTTCCACGATGGCGTCTA
>DASUPR010000007.1:0-6032 GCA_036281015.1 Pyrinomonadaceae bacterium | reverse complement strand
GCCGCGCTCGATGCGGTTCGTCCGGCGTTTGACGCAAAAGAAATCAAGATCGAGCCGCATTACGAGGAAGGATTGAAGGTCGTCGCGGGCGACGCCGATCGTTTGCAGCAGGTCGTTTGGAACCTGTTGTCGAATGCGTCGAAGTTCACGCCCGCGCGCGGCTCGGTAGGGATCAGTGTCACGCAGGATGGCACGTATGCCGTGATTCAGGTCAGCGACACTGGACCAGGCATTGCGCCGGATTTTCTGCCGCACGTTTTCGAACGTTTCCGTCAGGAGGACGGTTCAACCACGCGTATGCACGGCGGGCTCGGTCTCGGTCTCGCGATCGTGCGTCATCTCGTTGAACTGCACGGCGGGTTGATTGCGGCTGAGAATGGCAGCGTGCGATCAGGAGCGGTGTTCACAGTAAAACTGCCGCTGCCGAGTGTTGAGATGAATCTGTCCAAGACCGATGCCTCGGGGGCCACGGAACAGCACACGACGGACAATGACCTCGAGGATCTGCGCATTCTCGTGGTGGAAGACGAACTCGACGCGCTCGACCTGCTCGCCATCGATCTGCGCGAGCACGGCGCCCAGGTTACCGGCGTGGCGTCTGCGTCTGAAGCACTCGAACTACTCGGCAAAGAACATTTCGATCTTCTCATCAGCGACATCGGCATGGCCGATACGGACGGCTACAGCCTGATCAAACAGATCCGCAAACAGGAAACTTCGGAAGAGGAGCGCATTCCCGCCATCGCGCTGACGGCCTACGCGCGCGCGCAAGACCGGCTCCGGGCGATTTCCGCCGGTTACAACAGTCACGTCGCAAAACCCGTTGACATCCGCGAGCTCGTTTCCGTGGTAAAGTGTCTAACCGGCAAAACCGGCTAATCGCCGTTCGGTTTGACATTGATGACCAAGCGCTGCTTCTGGGCTACAACTCCCTTATCGATCGCCTACCACGACAAAGAGTGGGGCGTGCCTGTTCACGACGACACTCGCCTGTTTGAGTTTTTGATTCTCGAAGGAGCGCAGGCCGGACTGAGTTGGGAAACGATTCTGCGCAAGCGCGACAACTACCGCGCGGCTTTCGACCGTTTCAACGCGGCGAAGGTCGCGAAGTATGACGAACGTAAAATCGCCGAACTGCTGAACAACGAAGGAATCATCCGCAACCGTTTGAAGATCAACTCGGCGGTCACAAACGCGATCGCTTTTCGTGAAGTGCAGCGAGAGTTTGGCAGTTTCGACAATTACGTCTGGCGCTTCGTCGACGGCAAACCGATCCGGCGCAAACGCGGAGAGCCGATCGTCGCCACCACGCCGATCTCGGACCAGTTGAGCAAAGACCTCCTGAAGCGCGGCTTCAAGTTTGTCGGCTCAACGATTTGTTATTCGTTCATGCAGGCGGTGGGAATGGTCAACGATCACGATTCAACCTGCTTTCGCTATCGTGAAGTATGAACAAGATCAATCTGCAAGATAAGCTTTCGCTGATCAACGATCACTGGAATCCTCGCATCGCCGCGGAGCTCAACGGCCAGTACGTGAAGCTCGTGAAGTTTCAGGGCCCGTTCACCTGGCATCATCACGAAAACGAAGACGAGCTTTTCATGGTCGTGAAGGGCCGGTTCCGGATGGAATACCGCGAAGCCGGCGCTGAACAGAGTGTCTGGATTGAGCCGGGTGAAATGATCGTCGTGCCTCGCGGCGTCGAACACCGGCCCGTTGCCGACGAAGAGTGTGAAGTGCTGCTCTTCGAACCCGTTTCCACGCTGAACACCGGCAACACCGAAAACGAACTCACGCGCAAAGAACTGTCGCACATTTAACCCATCGACTTTGGAGGTCACCTTGAATACCCGTTCCTTAAAACTGTGGCTGACGGCCGCGCTCGCAATCCCTTTTTTAATGTCGGCCGCCCTGGCCCAATCCGTCACAACGTCCCTCGCGAGTCTGCCCGACGCGGACCTGTTGATCTACATCAGCCCGCAAAGATTTCTGAATGACGCGGCGCCGAGAATCATGCCCGCGAAAGACATCACGGAGATGCGCGCGGGGTTTGCCGACATGAAGAAGTCAGTGGGCATCGATCCCTCGACGGTCGAGTATCTTGTGCTCGCGGTGCGCTTTCACAAACCGGCTGGCGACCTGAGTTTTGTGGCGCCGGATGTGATGGCGGTCTTTGGCGGCGACTTCAGCGCCGATTCACTTTTCTCGTTGGCCCAACTGACGCTCCAGGACAAAGTGCGGATCGAAAAACACGGCTCGAAGACGATGGCGCTGATGCGACTGGATGCGATCGCCGCGGAAGCCGAAAAGATGCCGCTGCTCAAGTCGTTCGTGGAGGTTGGCGCGGTGCCTTTGAGCGCAAACTCGATCGCGATCGGAAATCTTCCGTATCTCAAGTCAGCGATTGACGCCGCTGACGGCACTGGCCGGATCAATCCCGCGACACTCGAGTCGTTGATGCGCGATCCAAACGTGCTCGCCGCGGGCGCGGGCACGCCGCTGGCGTCGTTCGCGAAATCACTCGGGTTGTTCGGCACTGAGACCTCGGCGCGTGAAGGTACTTGCAACACGTCTTTCGGCAACTTCTACTCGGCCCTTACACTCTCGGGAACCAACTTCAGCGTTCGCGGCGCGATGAATGCCGACAATCCCGACACCGCGAAAATCATCACCAGTTTGCTATCGAGTTTGCTGCGACCGGGCGCGAAACCCGACGCGCAGACACAGAGCGTTCTGGAAAGCATCAAGCTGACGGGGAAAGAGGCCGACATGATGTGGACGATCATGAAAAGCGTGAAGATGATGCCGCGAGACAACGAGGTCGTCTGGGAGGCTGACATTCCGCAACAAGTGATCGCCGACTCGCTTAAACCGAAGCCGGCTGCAGCGTCGAAGACCGAGGCTAAGCCGGTGTCGACACCGAAACGGCGGGTGCGCAGGAAACGAACCAATTAAAGGGAGAAGACTATGTCGATCACGCTGCGTTTGATGGCGTTTGCTCTATTGTTCGGCGCTGCAGTTTTGTTTGCGAGTACCGTCAGGATCGAATCGAAGTCGTCGGCGCAAAACGCGAACAGTTCCACGACGAACAGGAACCAGAATCAGAATCAAAACCAGGGCGAATCGCGCTCGGCCGCGCCCGCGCCGTCGCAACAGGACTTCTCGCAAAACACCTGGGAACTCCCTGACGACGCCGACAAGACAAAGAACCCTGTGCCGTCCACGCCCGAGTCGATCGCGAAAGGCAAAGAGCTCTATTTCGAGCGGACCAAAGGCAACTGCATCTTCTGTCACGGCGACACAGGCGCGGGCAACGAAGCGAATCTTCCCCGGCTACGCCGCAAGCCCGCCGACCTAACAAAGAAGGAACGGATGACGGCGATGACCGACGGTGAACTCTTCTGGAAGGTCTCGAAAGGTATCACCGGCATCATGCCGGCCGGTGAGATTCGCATGAAGGATCCGGAAGAACGCTGGCACGTGGTCAACTACATCCGCACGCTCGCGAAAGACAACTAAAAGAATCTTTCTGCGTAGTCGCGGATTTCCTGTATCGACGACTGGGCCAACACGCGAAAGATCTTGACCTCACATCCCGCGGGGATTCGGGGCGCCATCAGCGAATCGGTGATCACAAACGTCGCCGTCCGCAATCCCTTCTCCCAACCACGCTCGCGTGCGTCGCGAAAACTCAACGCGTCTGCGTCGAGCCCCGCAGCGACGAGCATCGTGCGCGCCCAACGCAAAAACTCCGGCCAGCGCGACACGATCGCCACGAGCGCATCAGCAGGCGGACGCGTCTGTCCTTTCATCGACTCGACCACCGAAGCCGAATGAAGCACCAGCACATCGGTTTGCGAACCGATCCACTCGTCGAAACTCTCGAGATGGCCGTACAACACCAGCGGCGCCGCACCGGCGAACGAACCAGCGCCGTCGAGATCTTCTGGTCCAACGCCTTTCACTTTCACCTTCGCCGCCGACGCGATCTCGGCGACGAGTATTTCGCGCAACTCCGGATCGGATTCGAGCAGCAGAAAATGGTCCGGGCGCTGCAGCGAAAACGAGCGCCGCACGGCTTCCTGAATCTCGGCGAGCGAGTGGCCCTCTTCGCGCAGCGTTCGGAAGAAGCGCGAAACCAGGTGGTCCAGCGCGAGATGCTGGTCCATCTTGTCGTCCGTGCGCCCGCGCACGTAAACGCCGCTGCCTTTGCGAAACTCGACACAACCACGCCGGGCGAGTTCGCGATAGGCCGCGCTGACGGTGTTCGCGTGAATGTCGTAACGGCGCGCGAGGTCGCGAGTGCTCGGCAGCCGTTCGTTCACCTTGAGGTCGTTGCTGACAATGCCGAGGACAATCTGTGTTACCAGTTGTTCGCGAATCGGCACTTCACTGTTTTTGGAAAGCCAGATGCGCATCGGGTTTTGACAGGATTTACAGCATTACCTATAAAAGAGCAACGTGGATTCCGCCTCTGCCATCGCCGTGTTGACGGCCATGATCACGCCCGCGGTGCTGATTTCGGCCTGCGGCAGCATGATTCTCTCGACTTCGTCGCGGTTGGGGCGCGTGGTGGATCGCGTGCGCGCGTTGTCGGATCGACTCGAAGAAATGGCCGACCGCAACGAACGCGGCGAGATGGCGGTTGAACGACAAGCGTCGATTTTTCAGCAACTCGATAAACTTACGAGCCGTGCGCGGCTGTTGCAACGTTGCATGGTGACGTTTTATTTGAGTCTCGGAATGTTTGTCGCGACGAGCGTCGCGATCGGCATCGTGGCGTTTACGGGTAATCCGCGTCACAATTTCGTGCCGGTCGGGCTGGGGTTGGCAGGCGCGTGTTTTCTGTTCTACGGCAGCATATTGCTGATCTTCGAGGCGCGGCTGGCGTTGAGCACGATACACACCGAGATGGATTTCATCTGGCGGCAATCGAAACGGGCGACGCCGGCGGAGATTGTCGAGCAACACAAACCGCACTTTGTGCATTTCAGACGTCATGAGTGAGTCGTTGAATTCATTTCCGGCTTCGTATCTCGGCTTGCTGTCGACGGGTGAGTTGCAGCGGCGCGTGGAAGCTCTGGAAAAGTTGCTCGAGAGCTGCACAGTTTGTCCGCGCGATTGTTTGAACAACCGGCTGAACAACGATATCGCTGCGTGTTACTCGGGCCGTTTGCCGATCGTCTCGTCGTACACCGCGCACTTCGGCGAAGAGCCGCCGCTCGTCGGCACACGCGGCGCCGGAAACATCTTCTTCGGCAACTGCAATCTGCGCTGCGTCTACTGCCAGAATTATCAGATCTCGCAAACACACAAGCAGCAGCTCAAGAATGAAGTCACGCACGAGCGACTCGCGGAGATGATGCTGGAGTTACAGGGGCGTGGTTGTCACAACATCAACTTCGTTTCGCCGACGCACTTCGCGCCGCAGATGGCGCGATCGATTCTGCTGGCCGCACAGCAAGGGTTGAACGTGCCGATTGTTTACAACACGAATGCGTATGACGCGGTTTCGGTGTTGCGGCTGCTGGATCGCGTGGTTGATGTTTACCTGCCGGATTTGAAGTATGCGGATGACGAGTCGGGTTATTTGTATTCGAAAGTCAGCGGTTACAAAGAGTTTTCGCGGCTTGCGTTGAAAGAAATGTTTCGCCAGACGGGCGACGAACTTATTTTCGATCAAAACGGGTTGTTGAAGCGCGGGTTGGTGATCAGGCTGCTGGTGTTACCGAACGACGTGGGCAGCGTGTGTGAGTCGATCGAGTGGATCAGAGATGAGTTGAGCCCGCGCGTGGCGATCTCGCTGATGGCCCAATACTACCCGACGCATCAGGCTGAGACGAATAAGCGCTACGTCTTGCTCTCGCGGCGCATTCGCGAATCTGAATGGATGAAAGCGACCGCGGCGCTTGAAGAACTCGGCATGGATGAGGGCTGGGTGCAGGAGTTTGACGGCGCGTCCTATTACTACCGGCCCGACTTCAACGACGCCGAGCGGCCGTTTCGCGATATCAGGGATTTTGAGTAGACCT
>DASUPR010000006.1:0-9524 GCA_036281015.1 Pyrinomonadaceae bacterium | reverse complement strand
TTTCTCGCTAACAGCGGCGGCTTTCTCACTGATCGCAGCCACGAACCGATAGCCGCGGCGCGGCACTGTCTCGATAAACTGCACCCCACCCGGACTCTCGCCCAGTGCTTTTCGTAAAAGCGAAATGTTTTGAGTCAGGTTTCCTTCTTCGACATACGTGTCGGGCCAGACACGTTTCATCAGCGATTCTTTTGAAACGACCTGCCCGCTGTTCTCGACCAGCGTCATCAGGATGTCGAAGACCTTCGGAGTAAGCGGCACAATCTCGCCGTCGCGCAGCAGAACACGTTCCGCCACATTCACGCGGAAGCGACCAAATTCGTAGCTAAGATTGTCCTGTTGCCCCATAAAAACGGCCTTGAGAAATATCTTTGAGGAAATCTTGAGTGCTGCCTGAGGACTCGCCGAGCGCGAGGATTGTAATCTCAAAACTCAATAACTCAAAGTAGAGGATCTCCCCATGATCGAGAAGAATAGGACAGCGGAACTTGTCGAAACGTGGTTGGTCTATCTCCTCAGCGCAGCCGTCGCCGTGGGAGCATTTTTGCTGGTCTGGTTGATCTCATTGCTGGCGGGTGTGAATCGAGCGTGACTTGCCGATCAGCCACCACGCACTGAGCGCGCTCGCGAGTGCGAGTGCCGCATAGGTCAACATGACCAGACGAAAACCGAACACAAACGATCCGGCGACTATCTGTTTCACTGACTGCTGCACCGACGGATCCGATCCGCTCGGGGCTTCCAATCCCGCCAGCTTTACTCGTTGCTCGAGAATCGAACTCTTCAACTGCTCGTCAAAATTCGCCTGGTTCAGCTGCTGATTCAGTTCATGACTGAAGGCGTGCAACATCACCACGCCAAACACCGCGATCGCCAGCAATCCCGCCGTTCGTGAAACCGCGTTGTTGATTCCGGATGCAGTTCCCGCCTGATCTTCGCTAACCGAGCCCATCACCGTGGTCGTTAGCGGCGCAACCGTGACCGCCATTCCGAAACCGAGCACCACGACCGCGGGAAAGAAACTGGTCCAGTAGTTTTCGCTAACAGACGGCACGGCAAACAGCGCCAAGCCAACTGCCGCGATCGTTGGCCCGATGATGAGTGGTAAACGTGGGCCGAAACGATCGAACAGACCGCCCGACCAGCGCGACAACGTGAACATGATCACGATGAACGGCAGCAGCGCGGCTCCAGCGGCTGTGGCGCTGTAACCCTGCACTTGAACCAGGTTGAGCGCGAAGAAAAACATCATGCCGCCGAGCGCCGAGTACAAAAGCAATGTCAGCAGATTCGCCCCGGCGAAGTCTCTCGAACGAAAGAGTCGCAACGGCACCATCGCATTCTTCGCCCGCGCTTCATGCAGCACAAACACGACGAGACACACGACACCGCCGATCAGCGTCGCCAGCACAAGCGGATTCGCAAAACCAACCCGCGGCGATTCGATTAGACCGAAAACGAGAGCACCCAACCCCAGCGTCGCCAACAGCGCGCCGAGCCAGTCGAGCGATCCGGAGTGGTTCTCTTCACGACTCTCAGGCACATGCCAGATCGAGATCACAATCACGGCAAGCGCCAGCGGCAGGTTCAGAAAAAATACGGCCCGCCACGAGACGTGCTCGACCAGCCAACCGCCCATAACCGGCCCGATCGCCGTCGTGATGGCCGAAAAGCCGGACCACGTGCCGATCGCTTTGCCGCGTTCTTCCTCGCTGAACGACGCGCTGATCAAGGCGAGACTCCCAGGCACGAGCAGCGCGCCGCCGATTCCCTGCACCGCGCGCGCGGCGATCAGTTGTTCGATATTCGCTGCGAAGCCGCACGCCGCAGACGCGATCGCAAACACGACCACGCCGATGTTGAAGATCCGGCGACGGCCGTAAAGATCGCCGAGCGATCCTCCGACCAGCAACAGCGCGGAGAGAAACAGCGCATACGCCTCGACGACCCACTGAATCCCGATCGCCGTTGCGTTGAGATTGGTTTGCAGGAAAGGAAGCGCGACGTTAACGACCGTGCCGTCGATAAACGCCATGCTCGAGGCAAGAATCGTCGCTGCAAGGACCCATCGGCCGCGCATACAGGGGCCTAAAATGGTTCGTCGATGGAGACGCTCTGTTTAGTGAAAAACTTCGGGCCGTCTTCGGTAATGTACAAGCAATCTTCGAGACGAATGCCAAACTCGCCGTAGATCACCACTGTCGGTTCGTCGCTGAAGCACATGCCGGGCTGAATCGGCGTCTTGTTCCCGCGCACGAAGTTGGTCCATTCATGACCGTCAAGCCCGATGCCGTGTCCGGTGCGATGCGGCAAACCAGGGACTTTATAATCCGGACCAAAACCCGCATCCGTGATCACTTTGCGCGCGGCCGCATCAACCGCTTCACACGGCGCGCCGACTTTCGCCGCCGCAAAACCAGCATCCTGCGCCTTGCGCTCGAGGTCCCAGATCTGTCGCTGTCGATCGGTCGGCTTGCCAAACACGAACGTGCGCGTGATGTCTGACTGGTAACCATCAACACTGCAACCGCCATCCATCAACACCACGTCGCCTTCCTTCAAACGCTGCGGCGTGCTGCTGCCGTGCGGAAACGCCGTGTACTTTCCGAAGCTCACGAAAATTCCACCCGACGACCCGAGCGCGCGAAATGCCGCCGCGCAGTTGCCGGCAAACTCGCCCTGCGTCATGCCTTCAGTCATGCTGTCGCGTGTGGCTTTGTACGCGACGATGGCGATGTCGTTCGCGATCTGCATCAACGCGAGCTCGGTGGGTGATTTGAACATGCGGCAACCGGCAGTGATCGGCGTCGCGTTCACAAACTTCAACGCCGGCGCGGCGAGTCGAATGCCGTCGTAAAGAAAGAACCGCACGCGCTCTTCGATACCGATTGTGCCCGTGCGAATGCCGCGGTCTTTAAGCACTTCGGCGACGCGTTGATACGGGCTCTCGTCTTCTTCCCAGGTGCGAATGTCGGTGCCGATCTTGATCAACTCGCGCGCGCGTTCCTCTTCAAACTTCGGACAAACCCAGGCGAGATCGCCGCGCGCGGGAATCACAACCGCGAACATGCGCTCGCTCGTGCCCCAACGCATGCCGGTGAAATAAAACATGCTGCTGCCGGGTTCGATGTAGATCGCGTCGACCTTCTGCTCGCGCATCAGCCTTTGCGCTTTTTCGATGCGCGCCTTGCGTTCGTCGAGCGTGATCGGAACGACGTTTCCGGTCATCCGTTGCAAACGCCGAATCGCTTCGGGTTGCGTTGATTGTTGTACCGGTTCGATTGTTTCGGTGTCGGCGTAGGCTAACGAGCGGCCTAACAGAGTTGCGCCCGCCACACCGGCGGACAAGCGAAGGAAGTCTCGGCGATCTGTGCACATGGTGACAC
Organism: Pyrinomonadaceae bacterium; assembly: GCA_036281015.1. Lineage (GTDB taxonomy): Bacteria > Acidobacteriota > Blastocatellia > Pyrinomonadales > Pyrinomonadaceae > PSRF01. The sequence goes on along the minus strand of DASUPR010000006.1, from coordinate 6,138 downwards.
AAATTACAACAACATAGTTGAGTAGCGAAAGGCCCAGCGGCTAGAATCGCCAGCGATGCCAGTGAGAAGTGAAGATCTGCACGGCTCGGCCCCGGACAAATGCGGCGCGGCGCTGCTCCTGATCGACGTTATCAACGATTTCGATTTTCCGGAGAGCGAACAACTGCTTCGTCTCGCAATGCCCGCCGGCAGGAACATCGCTCAGCTCAAGCAGCGCGCGAAAGAAGCAGGCATTCCGGCGATTTACGTGAACGATAACTTCGGCCGCTGGCGTTCGGATTTCAAGAAGATCGTCGATCACTGTCGCGAAGAGGGCAAAGGCAAAGAGTTCGTCGAACTGTTGCTGCCGGACGAGGACGATTACTTCGTCCTGAAACCAAAACACTCCGGCTTCTATTCGACGACGCTCGAGTTGCTGCTCACTCACCTCACGTCGAAGAATCTGATACTCACCGGCATTGCAGGAAACAACTGTGTTCTCGTCACCGCCAACGACGCATACATGCGCGACTTCAAGCTTTTCGTTCCGGCGGATTGCGTTGCTTCAAACACTGAGGAAGAAAATCGCCACGCGTTGGAGCAGATGGAAAACGTATTGAAGGCTGATACCACGATAGCCACCGAACTGGACCTGCAGAAGATCAGTGGCTAACGCCCGCATCATTCTAATCGCTGCGATCTTGTGCGGCTTGTGTGCGCTTCCGGCGCACGCGCAGCAGACCTTACGTTGGGGCGCGGACCCGAGCGGCGGCGCGCCTTACGTCTACACCGATCCCGCTAACCCCGATCGATACATCGGGTACGAAAAGGAGATGGTCGACGCGCTCGCCGCCGCCATGGGCCGGCGCGCGGAGTTCGTGCCGAGTGATTGGGAAACACTCGTCTCCGCGTTGCAGCGCAACTCGTTCGACGTGATCGTTAACGGACTTGAACCAACCGGCGATCGTGCCCAGCAGATTCTCTTCAGCAAGCCTTACTACATCTTTCAACTCCAACTCACCGTTCGCCGCGACGACGACCGCATCTCGTCGCTCGCAGACTGCAAAAACCGTGTCGTCGGAACACTCGCAAACACCGCCGCGTCGCGATTGCTGCAACAGGAAGGAATCCCGTTCAAGAGTTACGCCGATCCCGTTGGCGCGTATCGCGATTTGGAGCTGAAGCGTATCGACGCGGCACTGTTTGACGTGCCGGCGGAAGTGTTTTATGCGCGGCCGAATCCGAAATTGAAACCCGCCGGCGCGCCGTTCACGCGCGGACTTTACGTCATCGGTTTGCGCAAAGGCGACGAAGCGTTGAAAGCGGAAGTCGATCAAGGCATCGACAAGATCATCCGCGACGGCACGCTCGAAACGATTCTCAAAAAGTGGGGACTCTGGAACGACGCGCAGGTCGAGTTTCAAACGCCGATTCGCGAAGGCACGCAGACGCAAACAACCGTCGAGTACACGACGACAAACGTAACGTTCAACTGGGCCGAAGCACTCTGGCGCCTCACCCGCGCCGCGGGCGTCACCGTCTTCATCGCACTCGGCTCGATGGTCATCGCAGTGTTTCTCGGTTTGCCGCTCGCGGTCGGACAGTGGAAAGGGCCGGCATGGCTGCGCGCGCTGTGCACGATCTACGTCGAGTTCTTCCGCGGCACGCCCGTGCTGGTCCAACTGTTGTTTCTTTACTTCGGCCTGCCCGTGATCGGAATAGCCATGCCCGGCTGGCTGACGGCGCTCGTCGGACTCGGACTCAACTACGCGGCTTACGAATCGCAGGTCTATCGCGCGGCTTTGGAAGCGATTCCATACGGCCAGTGGGAAGCTTCGTATTCACTCGGCATGAGCCCGGTGCTCGCGTTTCGCCGCATCATCCTGCCGCAGGCGTTTCGCATCGCGTTGCCGCCGATGACGAACGACTTCGTTTCGCTTTTCAAAGACACGTCGGTGGCGTTTGCAATCTCAGTTTGGGAACTCGCCACGGCTTATCGCGAGCTCGCTAATGCATCAGGTCAGTTCCTGGGGCTCGGACTCGCTGTCTCGGCGTTCTACCTGCTCATGAGTTTGCCGATGGCCCATCTCGCGCGCCTGCTTGAACGGCGGCTCAGCAGCCGCGCCACCGAACGAACCGTGGAACCCGAGCCACTGGAGGTTGGGGCATGATTCGCGTTTCCGGTCTTCGTAAACGTTTCGGTTCGCGTGAGATTTTGAAAGGGATCAGTTTCGACGTGCCGCAGCAAACCGTGCTCGGTGTGATCGGCGCGTCAGGCAGCGGCAAGTCGACGCTGTTGCGTTGTCTCAACGGGCTCGAGACGATCAACGACGGCACGATCGAGTGCGACAACGTGCGTTTGGAAGCGAATATCTCGCACGCTGACTACCGGCGGCGCGTGAAAGATCTGCGGCTGAAGGTCGGTACCGTGTTTCAGCACTTCCACCTATTCCCTCACCTGTCCGTCCTCGGAAACATTATCGAAGCGCCCGTTCACGTGTTGCGCACGCCAAAGCAGAAGGCCGAAACGGAAGCGTTGCAACTACTCGAATCCGTCGGGCTCGCAGGCGCCGCGACGCGCTATCCGATTTCGTTGTCAGGCGGCGAACAACAACGTGTTGCTATCGCTCGCGCACTCGCCATGCATCCGGCGCTGTTGCTGCTCGACGAACCTACCAGCGCGCTCGATCCGCGACGCATCAACAGCCTGCGCACGTTGTTGCGCACCTTCGTCGATCGCGGGCACACGATGATCATCATTTCCCACTCGATGGGATTTCTCGGCGGCGTCGCCGATCACATTCTGTTTATGGAAGAAGGGTTCGTCGTCGAGCACGGACCAGCCGATCAGGTTCTCGAGTCCCCGAAAGATCCGCGTACGAAAAGTTTTTTAGAGCAAGCCGATTGATTGACCGGAAACACTGTCGAGATACCGCTCGAATGGCCCGCGATGCTCGACGTTTGTGATCTTGGTTCCGAGCAGGTAGCCGTGAACCTGGTACGCGTCCGTGAGGCGCTCACAACGCACCGGCGTTACTTCCAAACCGACAACCCCGTCCGGCAGATGCAACGAGAGTTTCAACCTGTGCGAGCCGCTACAAAACCGTTCGTCGATAATCGTGGCGGGCAGGACCATCGCCAAACCTTCGGCGCTGAGGTCGCTGGTTTGGCCGAAGAAGATCAGCTTTGAATCTTCGTCGTAGGCGTCGCTGTCCAGCAACGACAGCGTAGCCGCGAGCTCGACTTCGCACTTTGCGCGAAGGCGCCGCACGCTTCTACGTTCTATCGATGAAGCAAGCTTGTCCAAGCTGGTCAGTCGTCCGTGTCGAGAGGGGGTAAGACCAGTTTCATTCACGTTTTGTTTGAGTGTAATAGTCCGAAGCCGCAGCCCCCGCGCTCCAGCCGGCCAGTAGTAGCACGAAACGATCAGTTTGTACATGGGGAAGCCGTTAATTCGCCGTTATTTAATTGTCACGTTCGAATCAATTAAACGTGCAATGCGGCGCCAATCCCACTTTCCTGGGGCGTCATCTGCATGGCTTGCTCGATTCCGTCGAAGGCCGCGTCGAGAGTCTGCTCGCCGGCAAGGTAAACCAGCCGGAAATAGCCGTCGGCCGGGTCGCAGCCGAAGCCCGAACCGTGGACCACGAGCACGCCGGAGGCTTCCAGGAGATCGAGCGCAAACTGCTCATCGGTGCGGCCGTTCAGGTTGTCAGTCTTGACCATCAGGTAGAACGCCGCTTCGGGCACAACGCAACTCAGGCCATCGATTGAAGCGATGCGCGAGGTCGCGAGGTCACGCCGTCTTTTGATTTCTTTCAGGAAATTGTTGATGTAGTCGCGGCTGCTTTCAAGGGCCGGGGCGACTGCGTACTGCGCAGGGGTGGGTGAGCACAAACGGCCGCCCGCGAGTTTGACCACCGCGTCGGCGAGCCCGCCCATGCGTTCGGGATGTGTGAAACGCAGCCAACCGATGCGCCAGCCGGAGAGCATGTGCGTCTTCGACAAACTCTCGAGCGTGACGACTGCGGCGCCGCTTTCTTTTGCCAAAACCGATGCGGCTGTCGGCGCTGGGCTGAAACACAACTCTCGATAGACCTCGTCGCTGATCACGAGCAGGTCGCGTTCGGCAGCGAGCGCGAGCACTTCGCGGGTCGTGCTGTCCGGTGTGATCGAACCGGCAGGATTGCTCGGATTGATCAGGACGATGGCGCGCGTTTTGGGGTTGATGAGCGAACGGATTTCTTCGACTGAAGGGTGCCAGTTATCGTTTGGCTGCAAGTGGTAATAGCGAATCTTTGCGTTCAACTTGCCGACGATCGCGGGATAGATCGGATAGCCCGGCGCGGGCAGCAACACTTCATCGCCCGGATCGACCAGCGCGGTGAGCGTTAAGTCGGCGGCTTCTGAAGCACCCGAAGTGACGATTACGTCTCTTGTTTCGGTGGGCGAGCCAAGCCCGGTCGCGTAACGCGCAATCGCCTCGCGGGTTTCGAGCAAGCCGGAGGAATGCGAATAACCGGTGAACTTTTCGCTGACGGCGCGGTTAACGGCCTCGATAACGAAGTCAGGTGGTCTAAATCCGAATGACTGCGGGTCGCCGATGTTCAAATAGATGACGCCGCGGCCCCTGCGTTCGAGGGCTTCGGCGGCGCGGACAACGTTACGGATGGCGTACTGGAAGTTGTTAGCTCGTTCTGACGGGTGAATCATGGCCCGTCATTGTAAAAGATTCTCCCGGCGAGGCATAGCGTCGCGAACCAACTCCGTTCCGCGGCACTTTCCGGAATCCCACCAACAATCTTTCCAGAGACCCCCCAACAAGTTGTGGCACTTTCCGGAATCCCACCAACGAAGTTGGTGGGTTGCTGATACGGCGCAACCCCTTACCGCAGCACCGCGGTGACCTCGTCGTGTGGCCCTTTGAGGTGTTCGATAAAGGAGCGCAACTGCTGCCGCTGCTCGTCCGTGAGATTCGTGAAACGCAGCCCGAAACCGACCGGCACGTGATAGTGCGCCACTTCCCCGGTCAGTTCGAGCCACGCGCCGTCAGGAAGTAAGACCCGAAACGTAAGCTGCTCGCCGAGACAGGATTCACCGGTGGTGTCGACAAAGCAGCCGCCTTCCGAGAGGTCCGTAATCCGCGCGGGACGGTTTCCGTGTCCGTCCCAAACGGCCTCCAGCGAGACTTCCATTCGCTTTTCAGTGCGGCGTTCGCTCATATTCAATTCTGGGACTTGGGAACAGTGCTCCGGGCTTGACTGAGGTCCGGCCACTGTTGGGCGACGGTTTGATTTTATATCATGGCACGCCATGTTCAAACCAAAATTCGAAGTCTTGCCCACAGCTGAGATCAGAAAGCACTTTCCGGCCCTGGAACGAGTGCACAACGGCTACCCGGTCGCCTACTTCGACGGCCCCGGCGGCACCCAGGTGCCGCGGTACGTCGTCGAGCAGATGAGCGACTATCTCTATCACCACAACGCCAACACCCACTGGGCTTATCCGACCAGTGCCGAGACCGACGCCGCGATCGAGCACGCGCGCGAAGTTTGCGCCGGGTTTCTGAACGCGTCGCCTGCGGAGATCGCGTTTGGCGCGAACATGACGACGTTGACGTTTCACCTGTCGCGTGCGCTTGGCCTGAAATTCTCGGCGGGTGACGAGATTGTCGTCACCGAGCTGGATCATCACGCGAACATAGATACGTGGCGAAGATTGGCCATCGAGCGTGGTGTAGTGATTCGTACGGTTCGCCTGGACACTGAAACCGGTCAGATTAATTACGAAGACCTCGAGCGGTTTATTGGACCAAAGACGCGCCTCGTGGCAATCGGCGCAGCGTCAAATGCGCTCGGTACGATTAACGATCTCCCGCGAGTTATTGAGCTGGCGCACAACGCGGGCGCGCTGGTGTTTGTCGATGCGGTTCATTCCGCGGCGCACGTGCTGCTCGACGTGCGCAAACTGGATTGTGATTTTCTCGGCATGTCGGCGTACAAGTTTTACGGACCGCACGTGGGAATACTCTGGGGAAAGGCCGCGCTGCTGCAAGAGATCAATTTTCCGAAGCTTGTCCCATCGCCTGATTACGTTCCGGAGAATGCAGAGACGGGGACGCAGAATCAGGAAGGAATGGTCGGCGCGGCGGCCGCGATT
>DASUPR010000005.1:0-8670 GCA_036281015.1 Pyrinomonadaceae bacterium | reverse complement strand
CACAAGATATTGGTTGACACGCCGGATTCAACGGAGTATATTCCCGTCCGCTAACGAGGTGATTTGCGGACCAACCGTAGTACTCAGAACACACTCTAAGCTATGGCATGCGTAGTATATACGCCTGGCATAACCGTTTCTGAAACACAGCATTTTTCGGGCTCCCCAGAGAGAAAGGCAGCAGATCGATGAGCGCTACTATCGGCAAAAAAGTCGGAAATACCCCGGCCGGATCTCCCACAGTTTCCCCACGTCGAAAGTCGCATGAACTCGGGCTCAATGCCAGGAAAGTAGTCAGCAAACGCTATTCGCTCAAGGATTCCAAAGGCCGCCCCTATGAGGAATGGGCGGATATTGTTAAACGCGTGGTCGGCCACGTCTCAAAAGCCGAAACTGGGGAGAAAAGGGAGAAGTTTTTCGCCGCTATGAGCGAGGTTATGCTCGCTCGCGAATTCATTCCGAACACGCCCTGCCTTGTGAACGCCGGCAAAGTCAATGGACAACTGGCGGCCTGCTTTGTTCTGGAAGTGCCGGATTCGCTCAGTGGCATCATGGATCATGCCAAGGCCGCGGCCACCATTCACCAAACCGGCGGCGGCACTGGCATGACCTATGAGTTCCTGCGCCCGCATGGCGCGATGGTGAGCTCCGCAACCGGTGTTGCTTCGGGGCCGGTGTCGTTTATGAACATCGTTAACCAGGTGACCGATGTGGTGAAACAGGGCGGTGTGCGACGCGGCGCCAACATGGGCATGATGCGCGTTACGCACCCGGACGTCCTGCGCTTCATTCACGCGAAGAACGATCAGCACTCGCTCACTAATTTCAATATCTCGGTTAACGTTACTGATAAGTTTTTGAAAGCGGTCGATAACGACGAATGGTTTCAGTTGGAGTTTAACGACGAGCCCTGGCAGGAAGCGATTTTCGATCCGGTTCGCGATGGCGACTACGTGGTCTATCGCCGGCCCGATGGATCGACAGTGACGTTCTGCGATCGCCAGGCGTTTCTGGATGCGGATCTTTCCAACTGCACGATCGAAGAGCCGCCGCGCTTCGGCATGATCTTCGCCCCCGATATTTGGAACCGGATTGTTGCCAGCGCGCACAAGTATGCCGAACCGGGCATTGCTTTCATCGACGAAGTGAATCGTCACAATCACATGATGAAGTCGATGGGGCCGATCTATTCGTGCAATCCCTGTGGCGAACAGTTTCTGCACTTCTCAAACTCGTGCAACCTCGGCTCGATCGATCTCGCGAAGTTCTACGATCCCGAAAAACGGATCAACTGGGATCACCTGCGCGAAGTCACGCACCTCTGCACGCGCTTTCTCGACAACGTGATCGACACCTGTGCGTGGCCGTTGCCCGAGATCAACGACGTGGTCCATCGGACGCGTCCCGTTGGTTTGGGTATCATGGGTTTTGCGGATCTCTGTTTGAGCTTGAACATTACCTACGGTTCGACGGCTTCGATCGACTTGATGGATGAAGTGATGGGATTCGTGCGCCGCGAATCGTGGATGGAGAGCAATCGGCTGGGCGCGGAGAAGGGAGCGTTTCCGGAGTTTGAACCGAACCGCGAAGCGTACAGTGATTTTCTCTACAACCAGATCGGTATCCCGCGCGACATTCCACTCACGCCGCGCAACTACGAAGTGACGACGATTGCGCCGACCGGAACGATTTCGCTCGTTGCCGAAACGTCTTCGGGTATCGAACCAAACTTCTCGTGGGCCTATGTTCGCAAAGACACGTTGGGCACGCGCACTTACGTGCACACTCTTGCGGCCCGCGCGCTCGGAATTGATGTGGACCAATGTGATCAGGATTCGATAGATGCGGCTGCAGCTTATGTCGTGGAACACGAAAATGAGTTGCCGCCGCACTTTATCTCGGCGATGAACATAAGCGCTGAGCAGCACGTTCATGTGCTCGCGGCTGCTCAGCGCAACGTCGATAACAGTGTGTCGAAGACGTGCAACGGCGCGGTTAACGACACGGTGGAATCGGTCGACGCGTTGTATCGCCTCGGGCGGCAGCTTGGTTGCAAAGCCGTCAGTTACTATCGCGATGGTTCGCGTGAGAATCAGGTGTTGACTTCGATGAAAGCGGAAGAGCCGAAGGGCGAAGTCGCCTGTAACCCGGAAGCATTTATGGAGCCGTTGGATGAAGCGGTGAGTGCAGCGGAGGCAACGGCGGCTGATGAAACTTCAGCGCGTCAGGAAGCGATCGAGCGCGAACATTCGGAGACGGTGAAAGTTCCGGCCGTGACTGCTATTCGCATCGAGCGCCCGCGTGAGTTGCGCGGCGCGACCTGGCAGATTCCTTTCGATGGTCAGAATCTTTACGTCACTGTCAATCACGACGGCAAGATGATCCAGGAAGTTTTTGCCACTGGTCCAATCAGCGGCGGCGTGGGTCTGCTTGCTTCGAAGATGTTGCGTGGCGGCTTTGATGCAGCGGAAGTGGCTTACAGTCTTAACAAAGTAACCGGTACGCACGCTGTTTGGTTCAACGAACGACTGCTGACCTCACCCGAGCAGGCAGTCGCGGAGTGCATCATGATCACCGTGCGGCGCGTTCAGGATCTTCCTGACTCCGCACGCGCTGTTAACAAAGCACAGCATCACACCCAAAAGCCTGTCACCGGCGCCATCATGTCAAACATGATCGGCATCTGCCCCGAGTGTCACGGCCAGCTCGAACACGCCAGCGGCTGCGACTTCTGCCGCGACTGCGGATACAGCAAGTGTAAGTAGCTGTTTTTCAGAACATCAAGGAGTCGGTTCGTTCTTCAAAATACCGATTGCGCTAAGCTGTAGCGATGCCTCACCGGTATATTGACTGGCCGGATATGCCCTGATGAGCTGTCGATAGTAGCTCGCCGCTTCATCGAAATTGCGGGCCTTCATGTTTATCTCGCCAAGCAGAAAGAGTGCCTGATCGAGTTTTGAATACTCGGGGTACCTTTCAATAATGTGCTTTAGTCGAGAAACCGCACCCGCCTGCCCGCCTCTGCCGTGGTAGAACTTGCTCAGATAAAAAAGCGCGATCGAGAGATTATGGTTTGCGAGTTCTTCACGTACGACTCTCAACTGTTCTTCCGCATGAAAGCCGGCGGGCTGTTCCTTACAAAAACGGGCAAGATTGCTCAATTGCCTTTCTGCTTGGGCCAGGTTTTCAGAGCCGAGTTTTCTCCTCTCAAATGATTGTTCCGCTTGCTGAAACAATTCCTCGGTACACTGCGAGGCGTTCGTTCGACTTGTTTGAGAAAGAGCATCCTGAGTTACGCCAGGAACGGCGAACATCAGTAACAAAGCCAGCTGAAAAGCGAGTCTCATGGGTTTCCGTCCTAATCCGAAGAAGAACGTACCCAGTATACATCCTGATTAACCATCCCTTAACTCCGAAAATTCGTGTGTTGACGGTCGACATGTGCCTGAATAATATATGCCTATGACATATATAGGCTCACCAATGCTCGATCGGGAGTTGAAGAAGGGAAGTGCGGAGCTGCTGATCCTTTCGTTGCTCGAGACGCAGCCGCGGCATGGGTATGACATCGGGACTTTGATCGAACAGCGTTCGCGCGGAAGGTTGCGGTTCAATGTCGCGTCGCTTTATCCGCTGCTTTATCGGCTCGAGAAACGCGGGTGGATTCAGGGGCGTTGGGTGGAAAAGCCGGGACAGCGCCGCCGTCGCTACTACCGATTAACTGCCGAAGGTCGAAAGATCCTGAAGGCGCAGCGCAACAGTTGGCGCGAGTTTGTCGAGGCGATCAATCGGATTACCGGGCTCGAACATGCCTGACTGGAAAGATGAAGTTAAAAGGCGGTTGCGCGGTTTGCAGGTGTCGCCTGTAAACGAAGCCGAGATCGTCGAGGAGTTGGCCCAACATCTTGACGACGTTTACCAGCGCGCGCTGAGAAACGGCGCGAGTGAAGAGAACGCGCGCCGCGCGGCGCTGAACGAACTCAACGCCGAACACTCGTTGCTCAACGAACTGCAACGTACTCAAAAACGTCCGCCCGCAAATCCACCGTTACCGGGTGAATCGAGGAGGTTGAACTTGCTAGCCGATTTCTTACAGGACCTGCGCTACGCGTCGCGCATGCTTTTGAAAAATCCGGGCTTCACTGCTGTCGCCGTGATCGCACTCGCGCTCGGCATCGGCGCCAACACCGCGATCTTCAGTGTCGTCAACACCGTTCTGCTCCGTCCGTTGCCTTACAAAGATCCGGAACAACTGGTGATGGTTTGGGAAGATGCGTCGCGCCACGGTTACCCGCGCGATACACCGGCCGCGGCGAACTTCGTCGATTGGCGCGATCAGAACAGCGTCTTCAGCGGCATGGCCGCGATTGCGGACATGAATTTTAACCTCACGGGCGTGGGCGATCCGGAGCGGCTGAAAGGCCGGCGCGTTTCAGCGAATCTGTTTCCGCTGTTGGGAGTGGATCCGCAGTTCGGACGCGTCTTCACAGCGGCTGAAGATCAACCGGGCGCACAGCGAGTTGTTCTGCTGAGTCACCGGCTGTGGCTGCGCCGGTTTGGCGGCGATCAGTCGATTGTGAGCAAGTCACTCACGCTCAATGGCGAGAATTACACCGTTGTCGGCGTGATGCCGGCGCGGTTTCAGTTTCCCGAGAATGATGACGAGCTGTGGGTTCCGATCGCGTTGACTGCCGAAGAGGCAGCTAATCGCAACCGGCATTACTTGCAAGTTCTCGCGCGTTTGAAGCCCGGCGTCACGCTGGAGCAAGCGCAGTCAGAGATGACGACGATCGGCGCGCGCCTGCAGCAACAGTATCCGCAGTCAAACGCGGACCTCGGTGTTGCGGTGACGTCGTTGCACGAACACCTCGTCGGCGACATCAAACCGGCGCTGTTGATCTTGCTCGGCGCGGTTGGACTCGTTTTATTGATCGCATGTGCGAACGTTGCCAACTTGTTGTTGGCGCGCGCGGCGATCAGACAGAAAGAGATCGCGTTGCGAGTAGCACTGGGCGCAAGACGCTGGCGTTTGTTGCGGCAGTTCTTGACGGAAAGCGTGCTGCTCGCAACGCTGGGGGGAATTCTAGGGTTAGCGATCGCCTACGCCGGCCTGTTGCTGCTCGGATCGTTTATCCCGGAAAACATCGCGCAGGCGCGCGAGATCTCGCTCGATCTCAAAGTGCTTGGATTTACGTTGGGCGTTTCGCTGCTCACCGGATTCGTCTTCGGTCTTGCTCCGGCGATCCAGGCGCTGCGGATGAATCAGAGCGAGACGTTGAAAGAAGGCGGACGCGATTCGGTGACTGGCCGCAGCGGAAAGCGTTTGCGAGGTTTGCTTGTGACTGCTGAGGTCGCCGTGTCGTTGGTCCTGTTGATCGCGGCGGGATTGTTAATCAACAGCTTCCTGCGTTTGCGTAACATCGATCCGGGGTTCAAGGTGGACCGTCTGCTCACGATGAAGATCGAGTTGCCGGAACCGAAGTACGAAGAGTTTGAGCGACGCACTGCGTTCTACACCGACTTGATTCAGCGTGTGCAGTCGTTGGCCGGTGTGCGCTCCGCGGCTGTGACGACGAACTTGCCTTTATATCGTCAGGGCAATTCGACTTCGATTCGTATCGAAGGCAGGCCGGATCCGCCGCCGGGACAGGAACTGATCGTCGTGACGCGAATCGTCAGTCCCGCCTACTTCGACACGATGAGTATTCCGCTGCTGGCGGGAAGACAGTTTACGGATCAGGATACAGACACGACTCCCAACGCGGTTGTCATCAGCGAAACGATGGCGCGCCGCTACTGGCCGGGTGAGGAAGCGATCGGCAAACGGATCGTCTTTGGGCGTGCCAGGTCCGAGGCTGACTGGATACAGGTGATTGGGATCGTGAAGGACGTGCGCCAGTTTGAGTTGAACGCGGAGCCGCGGCCGCAGCTTTATATGAGTTATAGGCAGGCTGGTTTCTTTGCGCCGGAAGACCTGGTTGTTAAGACTGACGTCGAGCCGGCGAGCATGGCGGCAGCGGTGCGAAAGGCTGTTTGGGAGATCGACAAGGACCAGCCGGTTTCGAACATCAAGACTATGGAAGAGATTCTGGGCGCCTCGATCGCGCGGCAGCGTTTTAGCATGCTGTTGCTGGGTGTGTTTGCGGGTGTGGCGCTGTTGCTGGCGGCTGTTGGGATTTATGGCGTGATGAGTTACTCGGTGGCGCAACGCACGCACGAGATTGGCATCCGCATGGCGCTCGGCGCGCAGACGGGCGCGGTGTTGAAGCTGGCGGTCGGATATGGTTTGAAGCTGGTCGTTGCGGGAGTGCTGATCGGGTTGGTGGCTGCGTTTATGTTGACGCGGTTGATGAGCACGCTGTTATTTGGCGTTACGCCGACAGATCCGGTGACGTTTGCGCTGATCTCGTTGTTGCTTGTGGGGGTGGCGGCTGTTGCGAGTTACATTCCCGCGCGCCGCGCGACGAAAGTCGATCCGCTGATTGCGCTGCGGTACGAGTAGCGGCTGCGCCGCCGAGTGTGAGTAGCGGCTGCGCCGCGGTGTGAGTAGCGGCTGCGCCGCCGGGTGTGAGTAGCGGCTGCGCCGCCGGATGTGAGGCGAGGCTCCGCCTCGCCGGAAGGTTAAATAAAAACAAGTTGGGGCTTGCCCCTGGTTCGGGCTTTGCCCCGACGAGTTGGGCCAGAGGCCGTACCAGGGCGTAGCCCCCTTTATTTTTTTTGACTGTCTCCGGCGAGGCGAAGCCTCGCCTCACATCCCGGCGGCAGAGCCGCAACTGAAATCCGGCGCAGCCGTGCCAAGTCTCACAGACCTCTGCGAAGCCGTGAAGAGTCACTCATAGACCTTTGCGAAGCGGTCCGAAAATTCTCGATAAGTGAAGAACGGTTGTCCGCTACGGTTCTCATGACAAAACGCAGGGAGTAAGACAGTTTTTGGCCAGTGGCGGATCACAATTTTCGTCACTCGCATTTTCCCTGATGCGTTTTCCTTCGAAAAACTCCTCACCGCCAACTGGCACGACGCTTGATGATTCACACGCCGGCAGTGCCCCCCAGTAATGCCCCCAACTCTCATGCTGATTCTTTCCGTCATCGTTCTCTCTGCCCTCGCTATGCTCATTCACGAGTTGGGCCACCTTGTGGCGGCCCGACTCTGCCGCGTACCCGCGTCGGAGTTGGGATTCGGCATGGGGCCCAAGCTCGTGACGTTTCGCGTTGCGAGTATCAAGCTCAGTCTTGGTCTGTTTCCCACCGCCTCTTACGTGAGCCTCGACGGCACCGCGCTGAAACGGCGATCTGTGCCGGCACAACTCTTCGTCCATCTCGGCGGAATCACTTTCAACTTAATCGCTGGAGTGCTGACCTACGGCACGATGTTCAGTTGGCTGAATCTTATGCTTGCGGCAGGAAACATTCTGCCGCTTTACAAGCACGATGGTTGGAAGTGCGGCGTCGTGATCCTGCGCGCGTTGATGCAGCGCACGAGCCCGCAGGTGGAACGCGCTTTTACGTTCTCAGGCGGATTTGCGAGTCTGGTGATCGCGTGGTACGTCGCGCGACTGTTTAGCTGAAGCCACAGATCGCACGGATTATTTGTGCGATCTGTGGCCCAGGTTTGTCTACTTCTTGATCTCAACCCAGACAGTGTAAGTGCTGCCGTCGAAGAGCGTCGCCTTAAGCAGCCAGATGCCCTGGCCGCTTCCGCCGAAGGCTTTCGTGTTGAGGTTGAAGTGCCACTGGCCGTCAGTCAGGCGGAACTGATTTCCGATCGTGGCTGCGTCGGTCGGCGTTGCGTCAATCGGCGCATCGCCGGTGGTCGAGTTGCTGTACTTAATCGCTTGCAACGTGTGGATGCCGGTCGTGAGCGGCGCGCCGAAGCAGATTGCGCTGAACTTCACCGGGATGGTGCTGTTGAGTTTGAACGAGCGAACCGGGTCGGCGAAGCTGCCGCCGGTCAGTTTCTCTACCGCACCGCCGATCGGCGCGAGGAAGCCGTTGAACGCGCTGCACGCGGTGAGCACGGTAACGGTGCCGTTGACGTAGGTGATGTTGTAGTTCGACGACGCGGCGTTTTCACACTTCGTCGGGTAAGTGCCGACCAGCGAACCGACCGTGTACGTGGTCGAGCAGGTCGGTTGAGTTGTCAGATCGGTTGGATCGTCGCCTGCGACAAAGCCCGTGTAGCTCGGCGTGATCGTTGGAACTGCGTCGCCGAACGTAACGGTGTGGCTCGAGGCGGTGATCGTTAGCGACGCCTTGTTAACAGTTAAGGTGCCGTTGACATAGGTGATGGCGTAGTTGGCTACGCCTGGGCCGGCGGCCGCGCTCGGAACGATGCTGTATGGCGAACCGAGGACGGGTGCACCGGCAGCGGCGCCGGCGCTCGTCAGCGTAATGCTGGTGACGTTGTCGCCGTTGACCATGGCGCCGACGGTGAAGTCGGTTGAAGGTGTTGTTTCGTCGAAGACGATGGTGTCGCCGTAGGTCTTCGTCTTGTTGGTTGCGGTGATTGTCAGCGGACGCGGATCGACTGTCAGTGAGCCGTTCACGTAGCTGATGTTGTAGTTACCGAGGCCGGTGCCGACTGCGGCGCTCGGGATGATTGCGTAAGGTGAGCCAGCGACGGTTGCGGTTGCGGCTGCGCCGCTGCTCGTGAGCGTGATGCTGTCGACG
>DASUPR010000004.1:0-7049 GCA_036281015.1 Pyrinomonadaceae bacterium | reverse complement strand
CACCGGCTTAACAACGCCGAAGGCGTTTACTAATTCGAGCCCAGGGTTGTTCCAACCCTGGGAACAAACAATCCGCGTCACGCTAAACGCTGAAAGCGTTGGCGAACGCGCCCCTGTTTGCGAACGGTTTCAGCGTTGAATTCTCTATTGGTCTATTGACCCAGGGTTGTTCCAACCCTGGGAACAAACAATCCGCGTCACACTAAACGCTGAAAGCGTTGGCGAACGCGCCCTGTTTGCGAACGCTTTCAGCGTTGACCCAGGGTTGTTCCAACCCTGGGCTCGAACTAGCGAACGCCTTCGGCGTCAACCGCAAACCTCGGCTTGAACGAGCGAACGCCTTCGGCGTTGTCTTCTACCTGCAGCGAGCCGGTCACCGCAAAATGACCCGGCGTCAGCAAATGCGCTATACTTTGCGCTTTTGTCATGACCCTACTCAACCTGCAACAGCAACTCAAAGAACGAATTCGCACCGCGGCGCGCGAAATGTTTGGCGTCGAGGTGCAACAACTGAACGCCGATACGCCACCACGGCCGGAACTCGGCGATCTCGCGTTTCCCGTCTGTTTCGAACTCGCCAAGCTCGTAAAACAAGCAACCGGCGAGAAGGTCGCGCCGCGCGCGATCGCCGAAAAACTCAAACCCGTTCTCGAAAGCGGCGACGAGATCTCGCGCATCGAGATCGCGGGGGCAGGTTACATCAACGTCTTCTTCGACCGCGCGAAACTGCTTCACCTCTTCAGCACGAAGACCGACGTCGCAGTTAACGTCGACGCCGATCAAACGAAGATGATGGTGGAGCACACCAGCATCAACCCAAACAAAGCCGCGCACATCGGTCACGTCCGCAATGCTGTTCTCGGCGACACGTTCGTCCGCATCCTGCAAGCCGCCGGCGACCGCGTGGAAGTGCAAAACTACATCGACAACACCGGCGTGCAGGTCGCCGACGTGGTTGTCGGATTCCTGCATCTACGGCAGATGAACCTGGACCAGATCAAAGCTCTCGACGCTTCGCTCAAGCCCGAGTACCCATTCGATTACTACTGTTGGGACCTCTACACCGAAGTCGGCGTCTTTTATCGCGACAAGGAAAACCTCAAGTTCCGCACGGAAGTTCTGCACGCTATCGAAGCAGGTAACAACGACATTGCCGAGCTCGCCGATTACGTCGCGACGCGCAACGTCGAGTGCATTCTCGACACGATGGAGCGTCTCGGCATTCGCTACGACCTGCTCGCGCGCGAGTCGGAGATTTTGCACCTGCACTTCTGGGAACGCGCCTTCGAGTTGATGAAGAGCAAAGGCGTGATCCGCCTCGAGACTGAAGGCCGTCACGCAGGCTGTTGGGTGATGCCGTTCGAGTCGCACACCGGCACGGACGAGCACGAGTCAGACAAGATCATCGTGCGGTCCAACGGCACAGTCACCTACACCGGCAAAGACATCGCATACCAACTGTGGAAACTCGGCAGACTCGGACTCGATTTTCACTACCGCGTCTTTCGCCAGTACCCGGACCAGCACACGCTCTGGGTCACGACCACAGATGAAACGGCGGAAGAGAAAGCCGGGGTCGACCGGCCGCACTTCGGCGGCGGCAAGACGGTTTATAACGTGATCGACTCGCGCCAGTCGTACCCGCAGGAGATCGTCGCGCGTGGTGTCGCGGCAGTCGTTCCGGAAGTCGGTGAGGAAGCGAGCGTGCACTTCAGTTACGAGATGGTGGCGCTCTCGCCCGCTGCCTGCGACGAACTCGGCATCGCGTTGAGCGAAGAAGATCGCGCGCGGCCGTACATCGAGATGAGCGGACGCAAAGGTCTCGGCGTGAAAGCCGACGATCTGATCGATCAACTCGAATCCGGCGCGCTCGCTGAAGTTCAAAAGCGCAATCCGGAGCTGTCCGAGGAAGGCTTGAAAGCCACGGCTCACGAGGTCGCGGTGTCGGCGTTGCGCTATTTCCTGCTGAAGTTCACGCGCAACACGGTCATCGCTTTCGACTTCAAAGAAGCGCTTTCGTTCGAAGGTGAAACCGGTCCGTATTGCCAGTACGCTGCAGTCCGCGCCGGTTCGATCTTCCGCAAACTGGACGCGGGGACTTTGAACAAAGCGGAGTCTCTGTTGGCGGGTGCTGGTTCGGGCGACGAACTACAGAGAGGGATTTCGGAGAGCTTGTCAGGGGAGATCGGCACGGAGATCTGGTCGCTGCTCATGCTGACGCAACAGTTGGACGAAGTGATCGCGCAGTGCCGCAAGTCAGCGGAGCCCGCGAACCTCGCGAAATACACCTTTTCTCTCGCGAGAGGCTTCAGCCGGTTTTATCAGCGCGACGAAAACCGCATCGTCACCGAGAAGGACGACGTTCGCCGCGCTGTTTTGATTGCTGTGACGCAGATCGTGCGCGCTCAACTAACTGCCGCGCTTTCAATCCTCGGCATCCGCGTCCCGGAACAGATGTGATCTATTCGATCGCGCCCATGCGTCCGCGAACGTAGTCTTCAAACGCCTGCCGAATCTCGCGTTCCGTGTTCATCACGAATGGGCCATAGCGTGCGATTGGCTCATTCAGCGGAACGCCCGCGATCACCAACACCTCCAATCGCGTTTGCGCGTCCGCCGGATTCTCGATCCTGATCTCCTCTCCGTCCTGAGCAAACATCACCAACTGCCCATCACCAGCCCGCTCGCTCGCGCCGCCGAACAGTCCCGCGCCGTCGACAAGATAAGCGAAAGCGTTGTACTCGGCAGGCACAGACTGCGTCACCACGCCTCCGGGCTCGATACTGTAGTGCAGGTAGATGATCGGCGTGTGCGTCTCAATTACCGCGTGTTGGCTCATCGCTTCACCCGCGATCACACGCACCGTCACGAGCCCATCTTCTGAAGTGACCTGTGGGATTTGCGCACGCGGAATCTCCTGGTAACGCGGCTTCGCCATCTTCTCGCGCTGTGGCAGGTTCACCCACAACTGAAAGACGTGCATCCGTCCGCCCTGGCGTTGAAACTCACTACTCGGCATTTCCGAGTGCACCACGCCGGCGCCCGCCGTCATCCATTGCACGTCGCCGGGCGTTAACCGGCCCGCGTGTCCACGCGAATCCTTGTGCTCCATCTCACCCGAAAGCAGGTAGGTCACGGTCTCGAACCCGCGGTGCGGGTGATCCGGCGCGCCCTTCGCCTCACCGGGCGCGACGTCCATCGGCCCCATCTCGTCAAGCAACAGAAACGGATCGAACTCCGAAAACGATGCTTGCGGAAACGGCCGGCGCACCAGAAAACCGCCGCCTTCCAGCGTCTCGATACTGTTCACAACTCCAGCCACACTACGCGTTTGTTTCTTCAACTTCGTCGCTTCCATCTTCACTCCTTGTAAACTGCCCTCACGCGGCATCGTCGCGTTTCGACGACGCCGCTGCCTCGTAACCAATCTTTTTCAACAACCGGATCAGCGTCGCGCGCTCGGCTTTTGTCAGCGTCGCTGCGGCCAGACGTTCGAGGTCGGCTGCGTGCTGTGCGTACGCGCGCGTGATCAGCGCCCTTCCCTGCTTCGTCAGGTGTACGATTCGCGCGCGCCGATCGCTGCCGTGCGCGCGCCGTTCGACCAGTCCTTTGCTCTCGAGCCGGTCGACGGCGGTCGTAATCGAGCCGCTCGTCAACAAAACCTTTCGGCCGATTTCGTTAACCGGAAGCGGGCCTTTGTGAAGCAGCGCTTCCAGCACGGCAAAGTCGGTAGCACCGATCTCCATGTCCGCGATACTTTTAACGGCATACGCCTCGACCGCGTGCAGCGCCTTCCACAGCACTAAAAAGACGTGCACTCCAGTCCCGCCGCTTAACGATTCGAGGTTATCCATATTTAACTTGACATCAAGATACTTGGAGTCGAGGGTTTTGTCAAGCGGCGGCTGGGCAGCAAAAGAAATTTGAACGCTGTACTTTTTTACGCAGCTAAGGTAATAAAACAGCATGTTAATCGTGATGAAAACCGACGCCACCGACAGCCAGGTCGAGGCTGTCCTGCGCGTTATCGAACAGTTGGGTTTCAAGGGTCACCCGATGCCGGGCGCCACACGCACCGCCATCGGCATCACCGGCAACCAGGGCGCGGTCGATCCGTCCCACTTCGAAAACCTCGCGGGCGTCGCCGAGGCTATTCGCGTTAGTAAACCCTACAAGCTAATCACGCTCGACCTGCGCCCGGAAAAGACCGTTGTGCGCGTGGGCGACGCAACCATCGGCGGTGACGAGCTGGCCATCATCGCTGGTCCATGCGCGATCGAAAGCCGCGCGCAGGCGTTCGCGATCGCCGAAGCCGTACGCCGCAGTGGCGCACGTTTCTTCCGCGGCGGCGCGTACAAACCGCGCACGTCACCTTACGCGTTCCAGGGCCTGGGCGAAGAAGGATTGAAGATTCTCGCGGATGTGCGTGACGCTTACGGCCTCAAGATCGTCACGGAAGCACTCGACGAAGCAGGCGTGGATCTCGTCGAACGTTACGGCGACATGATCCAGATCGGCGCCCGCAACATGCAGAACTTTTCGTTGCTGAAGCGCGCCGGCAGAGCACGGCTCCCGATTCTTTTGAAACGCGGGCTCTCAGCAACGCTCGACGAGTGGCTGCTCGCCGCCGAGTACGTGATGGCGGAGGGCAATTATCAGATCGTGCTTTGCGAACGAGGCATTCGCACCTTCGCGCAACACACGCGCAACACGATGGACCTGGCGGCGATTCCGGCAGTGAGACGTATTTCGCACCTGCCCGTGATCATCGATCCGTCACACGGCACCGGAAAGAACTTCATGGTCACGCCACTCGCACGCGCGGGCGTCGCCGTTGGCGCAGACGGTTTGATCATCGAAGTTCACGACCAGCCGGAACATGCGCTTTCAGACGGCGCACAGGCACTGACGCTCGATCAGTATGAACAGATGGTGAGTGAGGTCCGCTCGATCCACGAGGTGATCGCGCCGGCGGCGGTTGGCTAACTCGATCCGGTCAGTATCTGGCCCAGGTCGCGTGCGAAAACCGATCGCGGAACGACGCGATCGTAACCGGCCGCCAGTGCTTGCCGTTGCAGCTCAACTTCCACGTGCGAAAAGAAACCGAGTAAACGAGCGCCGCTCAACTCCGCAGGTAAACTTAGGGGATCAAATTTTTGACTGTGTAAATCAACGATTACCAAATCCGCTTGTCGCGCCTTCTCAATTAACGATTCCTTCGTTCGCGGAAAACTGATTTCCACTCCCACCGCCTCCGCCGCGGCGCGAATCTTCGACGCGAAGAACATGTCGTCAACAACTGCCACAATAGACATCGCGATCCCCCCGCTTACCGACGCCGACAAACTCGAGTTCGGCCCTGCGCTCGATAATTACCCACCTGACGTAAAAGCTGACCGTCTGTTCGTCGCATCATACAACATTCGTTACGCGCGCGGCCCTTATCTCATCTCCGGCGGCCTGCGACGCAAACTCGGATTGATGAATCTTCGCCGGCGCCCGCAGCACGTCGGCCAACTGATTGCCGACGCCGCGCGCATCTTTGCCGGAGGCACGCTTCTACCGCCCGTCGACATTCTCGCTTTGCAGGAAGCAGACAAACGAACTGTTCGCACCGGCGGGCATCACGTCGCGCAAGAGCTCGCAACGCAATTGGAGATGAACTGGGTCCACGCGCCGGCGGGAATCCCGCGCGGCATCAAGCCGGTGAAACGGCAATGGTGGTTGGACTTCGAAGAGCCGATTGATCTCCACGACGCCGGCGATACGGGTGTCGCGTTGTTGAGCCGGTTTCCCGTGAGCGACGTCACGCGGATCGATCTGCCGTGGCAGGAGTGTCCGTGGCGGCCGCGCCTCGCGATGGCGGCGACTGTTTCGCACGTTCGAGTTTTCAACGCGCACGTCGATCCGCACGCGGCGTGTGACGGTCAACTGGCCCAACTCGAAGTGATCGCAGATCAAGCGGACGCAGTCGCCGGTCCGGTACTCATCATGGGCGACTTCAACACGTTGTCGCGAGAAAAGTGTCTCGAGACACGCAACTTTCTCGAATCGCGCGGTTATACGACGCCGATCCCAACCGGCACGGCGACGTGGCGCGGCGCCGGGCTGCGCATGCATGCCGATTGGATCTTTGGACGCAATCTAAAGTTCGTGCGTTGGGGCGTCGCGCGTCCCTTGCACGTTTCGGATCACTGGCCCATCTGGGCGGAAGTCGAACTTTGATGCACATCACAAGCCGCGACAATTCCCTGCTCCGCCACGCGCGCGCCGTGCGCGACGGCAAGGTCGACGACCAGATTTTTATCGAGGGTTTGCGGCTGAGCGCTGAGGCGTTGCGCTCGAAACTCGAGCTCGAAGCCGTGATCGCGTCAGAAGAGTTGATCGTTAAAGAGAAAGCCGCTGCAACTTTCGCTGCACTCTCACAAGCCGCAAAGCGCGTCGGCACGGTCAGCGAAAAACTGCTCGAGTCGATCTCTTACACAAAAACACCGCAGGGGATCGTCGTCCTGGCGCAGCGTCCTGAAGCTTCAGAGCAGCGCCTCGACAAGAGTTTAAGCAAAAACACGCTGCTCGTAGTGCTGCACCAACTCAATAATCCGGTGAACGTCGGAGCGATTCTGCGAACGGCCGAAGCAGCCGGCGCGACCGGCATCATCACGACGAAAAACACGAGCGACCCGTTCTCACCAAAGTCTCTGCGCGGCGCGATGGGCTCTGCTTTCCGTTTACCAATCTGGCGAAACACAGACTTCAACACCGCCGTGACGTGGTGCCGGGAAAGAAAGATCAGTTTGATCGGCACAGCGGCTACCGCAAAGATGCGGCACATGGATTGGGACTGGAAGCGTCCGAGTGCACTCGTGCTTGGACCAGAATCAACAGGACTTAGCGACGAAGAGTTGAAAGCTACGGATCAAACGGTGAGTATTCCGATGCAGGGCGACGTCGAGAGCCTCAATGTGTCAGTCGCGGCAGGAATTCTTTTGTACGAGGCGGCGCGGCAGCGTCTATCGTGACTTCCGCCCGCGCCAATAAAGAAAACCACA
>DASUPR010000003.1:0-5125 GCA_036281015.1 Pyrinomonadaceae bacterium | reverse complement strand
GGGCTCGAGCTCGGCGCCGAGCATGTCGCGCTCGTGTTCGGGAAGATCGTCGGCTTGCGAACGGTCGCGCAGATAGTTCACGGGAATGCCGCCGCCGAGATTGATGTGTTCGAGCGTGTGACCGGTCTCGTTATGAATCGTGACGAGGTGTTCCCACATGCTCTTGAACGCTTCGGCAAACGGCTCGACGTCCGGCGTTTGCGAACCAACGTGAATGTGAATGCCGCAGACCTTCACCAGGTCCGGGTTCTGCAAGCCGCGACGAAACGCGGCGAGAACTTCGGAAGAAGAGATACCGAACTTCGACGTCAGCAGCGCGGTTTGTAAACCGAGATGTGAACGCGTACCGATCTCGGGAACGAGCCGCAAAGTGATACGCGCCGGCGCGATGTCCTCGCCTTGCGAACGCAGCCGTTGGACTGACTTTTCCACCAGCTCGATCTCGTAGATCGAATCGATATTGATCGCGTAGATTCCGGCGCGCACTGCATCGTCGATCTCGTCGTCTGACTTGCTGGTGCCGTTGAAGATGACTTGGTCCGGACGGAAACCGACGCGCAGGGCTTTGAAAAGTTCACCGCCGCTGTTGACTTCAACATCGATGCCCGCGTCGAGTACGGCTTTCAGAATCGCCATGTTTGAGTTTGCCTTCGACGCGTAGCAAAACTTGATCGGGCGATCGACGACGCTCGCGGCGTGTTGCAGGCGCGCGATGTTGTGGCGAATGCGTGGTTCAGAAAAAACGAAAAGCGGTGATTGATACTGCTTCACCAGTTGCAGTGCGTTGACACCGTCGATAGTCAGGTGTCCATCGCGCACTTCAAGGTAGCCGGAAATAGACCATGCTGGGCAGGAGGTAGCTGTTACGGGCATAGGTTGTCAGTTAGTAAGCTTCTTAATGATGTCTCGAATCTGTTTTAAGTGGCGTTGTTCGTGGAAAGCAACCATGGAAACCGCAGCGGCTCCGTCCATATCGCCGAAATAGGGATGCTTGAGACAAACCTGGCTGAGCCGTTCCGGACCTTCCTTGATGCAAATCTCTTTTGTAGTTGCGCGCTGCGCGTCGAACTTTTTGAGCAGCTCGTCCATCGGCGGCAAGTCGGTCGCCGGCTGCACGTACTTCGGCGCCTGAAGACGTTTCATTCGCAGCGACACGATGCGCATCGGGAAGAGCTTCCTCAGGAAACTGACCTTGACCGGCGGTTGGGCCAACTTCGCTTTGATGCCCTTCATCACTGCCCCTTCGACGAGGCAGAGATGATCGATCACCTCCGCGATGCTCCACTCGTTTTCCGCCGGACGCCTGGAGAGTAACGCTGGATCGACGCCGTTTACCGTGGACTTCAGTTCAGCGTGAACCGTATCGAGTCGCCTGAGCGTGCTCTTCATTTGGGGGAGTGGATTGCCTCTCAGTTAGAGCGCACGAAGTTGTAACTCAACGTGCCGGCAACCTGCACCGGTGCTCCTGCGAGCACTGTCGGCATGAACCGAGCCAGGCGTGCAGCGTTTACCGCCACCGCGTGCAGGTTCTGTGGTCCCGATACGGCCTTCGCGTCGATCACCGATCCGTGTTCGTCAATCAACACCTGGACCAGCACGATGCCGTTTGCGTCACCCGGTGCTTCCGGCCGCGGCAGGTAGATGGCTTTGCCGTTCAGCATACCGCCGTTAATGGGCGCGCGCTTTTGATTGGGATCAGCGGTCTGTGGCTGACCGACTTCGCCACCACCCGTTGACTCTCCTTCTTTTTTGGGCGCGGTACTGACAGTTCCCTCAGCGCCTTGTTGCATTGCTTGTTTTTGCTCTGCACTCGGCGGTTTGTCGTCAAGGGTTTGTTCGTTGCCCGGTTGTTGCTGTGGTGTTGCCGGCGTGTCGTTCGCAGCCGTTTCCGCGTTCTTCGGCGCGTCGGGTTGGCGTTCGGGCAGCGTGAAGGAGCTCAAGAACTTCTCTTCGAGCGACTCATCCTTTTTCGTATTGAGCGACACGATCGCATAGAAGCGTTTCCGCGTGACGAAGGCGTGCACGACTCCGTTCAGCTCGCCGATCGCCATCTTGTACGAGCGGCCGGTGTGACCATTGAACGGCTTGCTGCTCACGAGCGTGAGCTTGGTGATCGCGGTGTCTTTCGTTCGGACCTTCGGCGGAAAGAAATCCTTGAAGGCGTCGATATAAGAATTGAAACGCGCAAACTCGGTGTACTGCGCGGGATTCGATTTGATACCGCTGAAAGATGCTATCGCCAACACCGGGCCCGTCGGCGACTTGGCCAGGTACAGGCGCGTGTTGAGTTCCATCTTGTGATACGGGAACTTAAGTGATTCCGTAGTCGGGTTTTTCGGCATCGTGACCGTAAACTCTTCACCTTCGGGAGTGATCGTCTCCCATTCCGCCCAAGCCTCGGCGGTCTTCTGCGCCTGCGCGGCAAGCGGTGAAGCGGCTAGTAAGAGAGTCAGGATCGCGAAAGATAAACGACGAAAATACATGTCTTCCCTCCTCAGAAATTCAGGCAGAAAAAATATCACAAAGCCTCAGCTTTTGCCCGTTCGGTCTCCACCAAAACGCGCCTCAGAATCTTTCCTGAAGGCGACTTGGGGATCTTGTCGACGAACTCGATGTAGCGGATGCGTTTGTGTGGCGCGACGCGTTCCGACACGTATTCGAGAATCGTTTCCGGCTCCACGGGCTGTTTCATCACCACGATCGCCTTCGGCACTTCGCCTGCTTCGTCGTCGGGACAGGGAATCACCGCGGCGTCCGCGATACAGGGATGCGTTAACAACACGGCTTCAAGCTCCGCAGGCGGCACTTGAAAACCTTTGTACTTGATCAGCTCCTTGGCGCGATCGACGATGAAGAAGTGTCCATCTTCGTCCGCGTAACCGATGTCGCCGGTGTGCAGCCAGCCTTCCGGATCGATCGTTTGCGCGGTTGCCTCGGGCTCGTTGAGATAACCGGTCATGACCTGCGGCCCGCGCACGCAAACTTCGCCACGCTGTCCGGGCGGCAACGCTTCACCGGTTGCGAGATCGACGATCTTGCATTCAGTGTTCGGCGCGGGCACGCCGACCGAGCCAAACTTGAGTTCTCTTGGCGGCGCTGGTGACGAGTGAGTGACCGGACTCGTTTCGGTCATGCCGTAACCTTGTCGAACGACGCAGCCGAGACGATCCATGCAAGCGCGCGTCAATTCTTCGCCGAGTGGCGCCGCGCCGGAGAAGAGTGTTTTGAGTTTTGGCAAACGGTAGTTGTCGACCACTGGATGCTTGCTCAGCGCCAGGACGATCGGCGGCACGATGTGGGCCAGCGTCACGTTGTAATCCTGAATCGCTTTCAGGAACGACTCCAGTTCGAAACGCGGCATCGTGATGACGGTCGCGCCGGTGTAGAGGCCCATGTTGAGTACGACGACGAGGCCGTAGATGTGAAACATCGGCAAGACGCAGATCAGTGTATCGTCCTCGTAGAAGTAGGAGAGACCTTCCATCTGGCAGAGGTTCGCGACGAGATTGCGGTGCGTCAGCATGACGCCCTTCGGCAATCCGGTCGTGCCGCTTGAATAAGGCAGCGCGATGAGATCTTCGGCTGGGTTGATCTCGACTTGCGTCGCGCGGCCGTTGTCCACCAGTAACTCCTCGAATAAGGTCGCGCGTTCGGTGTAGCCGAAGACAAACACTTCTTCGACGCCCGCATCTTTCGCAGCCTCGCTGGCGCGGTCGATGCACATCGGCGTGGCGATAAGAAACCGTGCTCCGGCGTCTTTGAGTTGATGCGCGATCTCATGACGCGTGTAGAGCGGATTGATCGGCGTCACGATGCCGCCGAGCGTCGCGACGGCGTGAAAAGCGATGCCGTATTCGGGACAGTTTGGACTCAGAATGCCGAGCACCTCGCCTTTCTTGAAACCACGCAGGGCAAGGTTGTGGGCGACGATGGCGATCGAATCGGCGAATTCTGCATAGCTAACCGCTCGCCCTGTTGGACCATCAATCAGCGCGGGTTTATCGCCCAGTTCTTCGGCACGATGCATCACGAAGGGGGTCAGGGGAGTGTCGGGAATGTGTACGTCCGGATACGGACCTTTAATTATCATTTTGGTTTTGGGAGAGTACGGGACTAAAGATCTCGCGCATACCTTAACAGGTGACCGCAAACCTGAAAAGAGGCTATATTGAGCGGAATGGCCGAACCCGCTAATCGTCCTCTCAATATCGTGTGCCTGGCGACCTACTTCAAAGGCGTCGATTTCATCCGCGAATGCAAGGCCCAGGGCTGTCACGTCGTCCTTATTACTAAGGAGAAGATGCTGGCCGAAGACTGGCCGCGCGAGAGTCTTGACGATCTGATCGCGGTTCCAAACGACGCCGGACCGCCGCTGTTCATCGATCTGCTCGCGTTTCTCGCTCGAAATCGGCGGATTGATCGCGTCATTGCGTTGGAAGAGTTTGACGTCGTGACGGCGGCGCTGATGCGCGAGCATCTTTGCCTCCCCGGATTGAGCAGTTCGCGCGCGAAGATCTTCCGCGACAAGTTGTCGATGGCCGTACACGCGGAGCGCGCCGGAATCAGGGTGCCGGAGTTTGTGCAACTGCTCAATCACGAAGAAGTGCACGAGTACATGGAACGCGTGCCCGGCCCGTGGGTGATCAAGCCGCGATCTGACGTGTCTGCGATCGGCATCAAGAAAGTCGAACAGCCGAATGACGTGTGGCGCGCGATGGAGGAGATGAACGCGCGTGAGAACTTGCGGGAACGCGCGTCTTATTACGTGCTCGCGCGGTTTATTCCCGGCGAAGTGTTCCACGTCGATTCGTTGGTGAACGATGGGAGGGTCGTGTTTGCGGGAACGAATCAGTATGGACGTCCGCCGATGCAGGTGGCCCATCAGGGCGGCGCTTACATCTCGCGCACGGTCGCGCGCGGTTCGGCTGATGAGAGGGCGCTGTTCGCAGTGAATAAGAAGTTGATCAAGGCGCTGGGACTGGAGCGCGGCGCGACGCACGCTGAGTTCATCAAGAGCGATGCTGACGGGCAGTTTTACTTTCTGGAGATCGCGGCGCGTGTCGGCGGCGCTTACATCGCTGAAGTGCTCGAGGCTGCGTCGGGTGTTAATCTGTGGCGCGAGTGG
>DASUPR010000002.1:0-2335 GCA_036281015.1 Pyrinomonadaceae bacterium | reverse complement strand
GCCGCGCTCGCCGTTGTGAATCGCTTCAACCGTGTAACCTTCGGGTTGAAGATACTCGCCAACGAGCTCGCACAGTCCGACGTCGTCGTCGATCACAAGCACGCGTTCCATTGGTTCCGTCGAGTTTCGCTCGGCCAAATTTAAGGACATACATATACCTAAGGGCAAGTCGCAGGGAATCCTACAGTACGCGCCGATTTCCGTCCGTAAAGAAGTGTCAACCTCAAACTCCACAGAACTGACAAAACTTTACAATCCATTGACAGACTCTTTACGCCTGTTTTAGTTACAATTCGCCCCCATGACCAGAATCGTAACCGCCATCGCCCTCTGCCTCTTAACCCTCGGTTTTGCGGACGTTGGTTACTCGCAGCAACGGCCCGGTTCTTTGCGTGGCCAGGTGCTCGACGAGTTGGGCGGCGCGATCGTCGGCGCGAGCGTGACCGCGATCGACGCGGCGGGCAAAGAGAAGTCAGTCGTTACGAACGACAGCGGCATCTACACGATCACTGGTCTGGCTCCCGGCAAGTACACGCTGCGCGTGGTTAACGCCGGCTTTGCGATGTATGAGAACGCCGAAGTCGATGTGGTCTCAGGCAAACCACTGGAACTCGACGTCACGTTGAAAGTCGCGATCGAAGAGCAGCGCGTGACCGTCGCCACTGACAATCGCGAGCTGAGCACTGAACCCGAAAACAACGCCGGCGCCATAGTTATGAAAGGCGAAGACCTCGATACGCTGCCTGACGATCCGGACGACATGGCCGCTGCGTTGCAAGCACTCGCCGGCCCATCGGCTGGTCCAAACGGCGGCCAGATCTTCGTCGATGGTTTCACCGGTGGCCGCCTGCCTCCCCGTGCTTCGATTCGCGAGATTCGTATCAACTCAAATCCATTCTCCGCGGAATTCGATCGTCTCGGTTTTGGCCGCATCGAAATTCTGACGCGCCCCGGCAGCGAGCGTTTTCGCGGCCAGGTTTCATTCAACTTCAACGACGACGCACTCAATGCGCGTAATCCATTTGCTGATAGTCGTCCCCCAATTCAAACGCGCCAGTACGGCGGCAACTTCGGTGGCCCATTGCGCAAAGGCAAGGCCTCGTTCTTCGTCGACTTCGATAAACGCGACATCGACGATGAAACGCTGATCGTGGCCACGATTCTCGACGCCAACAACAACATCGTTGGCTTCACCGAGACTGCGCCGATCCCGAGCCGCCGCACGTCGTTCAGCCCGCGCATCGACTATCAGATTAATCCCAACAACACGCTGATCGCGCGTTACAACTACACGAAGATCACGCGCGTGAACGGCGTCGGCGGTTTCTCGCTGCCCTCTCGCGCTTTCGACAGCTCGAACACTGAACAGAGCATTCAGTTCACTGAAACTGCGGTCATCAACAAAACCATCGTCAACGAAACGCGCTTTCAGTTCGAACACAGCCGGAACGAGCAGGACGCCGACAACTCGATTCCAACCATCGAAGTGCAGGACGCGTTCACGGGCGGCGGATCGCAGGTTGGCCAGTCGAACAGCACTGACAAAGAGATCGAGCTGACGAACAACACGTCGTTTGCGATCGGCCAGCATTCGTTGAAGACGGGTCTCCGCTACCGTTGGATCAACGTTGCTCAGTTCTCGCCACAGAACTTCGGCGGCACGTAC
Source organism: Pyrinomonadaceae bacterium (assembly GCA_036281015.1). Classification (GTDB taxonomy): domain Bacteria; phylum Acidobacteriota; class Blastocatellia; order Pyrinomonadales; family Pyrinomonadaceae; genus PSRF01. The sequence goes on along the minus strand of DASUPR010000002.1, from coordinate 669 downwards.
ACATTCTTCGGTGGCGGCATCGGTCCCGTGCTTGACGACAACGACCAGCCGCTGAGCGGCACTGAGCCCGTCACGAGTATCGAGCGTTTTCGCCGTACGCAGGTTTTCCTCGCGCAGGGTCTGACCGGCGCGCAAATTCGCTTGCTCGGCGGCGGCGCCAGCCAGTTTCGTTTGTCGTCCGGCAATCCGGAGACGGACGTGACGCAATGGGACATCGGCGGTTTCATCCAGGACGATTGGAAAGTCCGTCCAAACCTGACGCTGAGTCTCGGCCTCCGTTACGAGAACCAGAAAAACATCGACAGCAATCTCAACTTCGGTCCGCGTCTCGGTTTCGCGTGGCAGCCGGGCGGTACGCAATCAAAGACCGTCATCCGCGGCGGTTACGGTGTTTTTTACGATCGCATCAGTGAAAACCTGACGATGCAGGCGTTGCGTTTGAACGGCGTCACGCAGCAACAGTTCACGGTGCAGAATCCTGATTTCTTCCCGTTGATTCCGACACCGGAGCAGTTGGTCACGTTTGCTGTGCCGGGAACTGTTTACAGGCTCGCCGAAGGACTTCAGGCGCCTTACACGTTGCAGGGAGTGTTTAGTGTCGAGCGCCAGTTGCCGCGCAATCTGACGATCGCCGCCAGCTACATCAACATTCGCACGCTGCACGTGTTG
>DASUPR010000001.1:0-3830 GCA_036281015.1 Pyrinomonadaceae bacterium | reverse complement strand
GCGCCGATCAGGAAGTCGGCTTCGGTTGATTGTCCGTTGGAAAACTCTGCAACGACTTTGTCGCTGTGCTGAGCGAGGAAGACGAGCGAGTGGTCCAGTTTGATCGAGCTGGCGGGCAGTGCGTGCAGGAGTGTGGACTGGAGATCTGCGCGGTGCAGGGCCACAGAGGAAGGGATTGAAAGCCGGTTGATCAGGAAGCCGCGTGAATCGAGCCAGTGAATTTCTTTCATCTCGCCGGCGTGCGCGCGGATCGTGTCGGTAAGGCCGAGTCGCTCGAGCACGCGCATGGCGTTGGACCAGACGGCAATTGCCGCACCGACGTCCAGCAACTCCGGCGCTTGTTCGTAAACTTCTGCTTCGAATCCGAATTCTCTGAGGGCGAGAGCGGCAGTTAGACCACCAATGCCGCCACCGACGATCGCGATGCGCATCCGCGACAGATTATCACGCCGGCAAGGCAGCGCCATGCCTCACATCCGGCGGCGAAGCCGTAGTGAGAAAGTCGTTTACGAACACAGGCGCAGGTTGCCTACACAAAACGGCGCGGGGTGCGGGAGGCCGTTGCGGATTTGTTCGGGAGTGAATCTTCGCGTGGGGACGAGGTCGTAGGGAACTGCGGCTGTTGGCGAAGACGGCTCCGAAACGCCTTCCGAAAGAATGCGCACCTGCGCTGACGAAACGAGCGGCACTTTCATCGTCAACTCAAACACGCGCGCCAACAGTTGATGACACCACACCGGCAACGGAAACATCAGCGGTTGCTTGTCTACGACTTCCGCAACACGCCGCACCGCTTCACTCAGAAAGATCTCTTCCGGTCCGACCAACGCAATCGTCTGACGTTTCAAACGCCGATCGATCAACGACGCGCGCATCACGTGAACCAAATCCTCGACCGCCAACGGCCGCACGGTTTTCTCTTCGAAGCCGACGAGCGCGAACACCGGGAACGTGTGAAACGCGTGACTGAGATGGTCGAGCATGTGATCGCCGCGCCCGTAAACCACACCCGCTTTGATGATCGTGTAGTCCAACCCGCACTCCCGCACGATTTCTTCCGCCGCCCACTTCGACTCGTGATACGGCGAATCACAATCGGGCCGCGCGCGCAGGAAACTCATCAACACGATCCTTTCAGCTCCCGCACGTCGCGCAGCTTCAACCACGTTTCGCGTGCCTTCGACGTGAACACGCTTGAAAGTCTCGCGATCAACCTCTCGATTGATCCCCGCGCAGTGTGCGACTGCCTGACAACCAGCGAAGGCGGCGGTCAGTTGATCTACATCATCGAGCGACGCTTTAACTACTTCCTCCCCGGTGGAGCGTCGACCGATGCGAACCACCTCATGTCCTTCGCTACTCAGCCGCGCTGCCAAGTGGCCGCCGATGAAACCAGTTGCACCCGTGATTGCGACTTTCATCGCTACTCCTTTTTGTCGTCGTTGTCGTCATCCGGTAACGCTTCGCGAATCTCTTGCACCAGGCGCAGCGCCTGCTTGCGCAGCGGACGCATAAAGGGATTGCTCGCGAGATGAATCAGTTTGTCGAGCAGGTCGACGGTGTGATCGATGAGCCGATACGTGCGGCGATGGCCGCGTGAGGGATCGTGAATCCAGAAGAGCACGATGCCCATTTGATAGACCCAAAGCAGGTAAGGCAATTCAGCTTTCAGATCTTTCGGAATGCGGGCCTTTGTTCCGTCTAATACTTTCGCAAACAACGCAATGCTCTGTTCTCTAACCGGATCGGATTCGTCAGAGAACGGATTCAACGGACTCTCCGGATGCGCCGCGGTTTTGAAGAGCACGCCCGCAAAATGATGGTACGGCCTGGAGATGTCGATTCTGAGCCTCATCACCGTTAGCAGGCGTGCTTTCAAAGTGTCTTTGTTTTCCAGCGCCGGCAGCGAAGCCGCGAGATGCTCGTCATGCAGGCGTTGATAAAACGCCTGGATCAGATACTCCTTCGAGCGAAAGTAGTAGTAGGCGTTTCCGAGCGACACGCCGGCCTTTTCGGCAATCGCGCGCATCGTGGTTTCTTCGTAACCGCGTTCGCGAAAGATGTCGAGCGCGGTTTCGAGAATCAGCGCCTTGGTCTGATCGCCCTTGAGCGTTTTCGCCGCTTTCTTTTTGCGCATCGCCGTCATGACGTCTATTTACTGAGACCAGCAACCCTGCTGATCTGGTATCGATTCTGTGAGATTGCCGATACGACGCGCTTCGTCGTCGGCAACAGTTCCGGACTGGCGAGCCTGTAGGACCACTCGCGATAACGGGCCAGTGCCCACAGCACCATCAACCAGGCTTTGGGTCCGAAATAAACAGCGCCATCGGGACTTATTACCGTCAGGTCCTGCTTCGTCAGATCGTGGTCGAGAAAAGGGAAGCGTTTGCGCGCTTCCTCCGACGCGCACGGCACGAAATTGAGTTCGACCAGTTTTGCCTGTTGGGCGAGCCACTCGTGTGAGCGGCGGCACAGACCACATTCGGGATCGTAAAGCACGGTTAAGGCAAACATTGCTGTCACGCCTCCTGCTTCACGGCGGTGAAGGAATCCGGTCCGACGGGTGGATGGTTATGGGCGACACTGCGCCGGCGCATGCGGCTGAAGACGAACAGATTGAAGAAGTGCATGCCGCCGAGGACGATCAGCACCATTCCAATCTTGACCGAGAGGGCCTCGATGCCTTCCTGCGCGCTGTTGATTGCGTAGCCGAGCTTCAGGGCCATGGTGACGTAGCCCATGTTAATCAGGTAGAACCCGACCACGAGCAGGTGATTGACGGAATCCGCGAGCGCCTCGTTGCCGTGGAAGACGTCGACCAGGAAGATGCGGCCGTTTTTGTGGAGAGTGTGGGCGACCCAGACTGTCAGGGCGATGCTGATCGCCAGGTAAACGAGGTAGGTGCTTACTACGATATTCATGGTCAGCCTCCTTAGCTGAATTTGAACACGTTCAATTAACCGCAGCCTACGCCTGTTCCCGGTGGGTGTCAAGAACTTTTTGAACGAGTTCAAAATCGGTGTTTTAAAGAAGCTGTGTTATCGTGTCCGATGCGAAAGCAGCTCAGTTCATTCTTGAAGGAGAAACTAATTGGCAGCAGAGGATCTTATTCCGGCGTCGGGCACTATCATCGATAAGCAGCCCAACGCCTTCTTCAAAGTCCGCCTCGATAACAGCGAACACGTCGTGCTCGCAGCCATCTCAGGCAAGATGCGAAAGAATCGCATTCGCATTCTCGTCGGCGATCGCGTAAGTGTTGAGATGTCACCTTACGATCTGTCTCGCGGCAGAATTACTTATCGATTTAAATAACCCTATAACGGTTACTAGACGCGTTCCGACGCGATTTCCGTGACGCTAGCAATAGCGGCGTGGTAGTATGCCTTCGTTATGCATGCCGATGTCGTTCTCATACGGCTACTAATCCCGGCATTTCTGATCTCAGCGGGATACATCCTGAAACCGATCGCCAATGATCCATGGATCTCGGCTGGTGCGGGCGGGTTGATCGCGATCTGTATTATCGTTTTTGAGCTGCGAATTCGCCGCGCCACCCTCAAAACTCTCATCGGCGCAGCGGTTGGTTCGATACTCGGCATACTCGGCGCTTACCTAATCGGTTCACTAATAGATCGCCAGGATTCAATCGACCCTGAAGCCAAAACATTTCTGACTTTATCGCTGACGTTCTTCATGGCCTATGTGGGCCTCATGGTCGGCGCTGCGAAAGGCGACTATTTGGACCTTTCGGCCCTCGGCGGAATCTTCAGCGACAAAGTCGCGCGCCGCGATCTGAAAATTCTAGACACGTCAGTAATCATCGACGG